>CAITZE010000262.1 GCA_903896775.1 uncultured bacterium | reverse complement strand
GCATCGAAGGTTACGGACCCAATATCCCGGCACTCCTGAAATTGCGTGCCGATGGCGTAAAAGTCGTAGTGACTGTCGACTGCGGCATTGTTGCTTTTGAAGCTCTGACCGCGGCAAAAGACGCCGGGCTTGATGTGATTGTCGTCGACCATCATAAAGCCGAAGTCGCACTGCCAGCTGCGGCAGCAGTTGTGAATCCCAATCGGCTCGATGATGCGAGCGGGCAGGGGCATCTTGCGGCCGTCGGCGTGGCGTTTCTGTTGGCCGTAGCTGTGAATCGCGCGTTGCGCGCCGCTGGTTGGTACAGCAACGAAGTTCCAGAACCAGACTTGCGTCTTCTCCTCGATATCGTAGCGCTTGGAACAGTTTGTGACGTGGTGCCCCTCAAAGGTTTGAACCGCGCTTTTGTCGTGCAGGGTCTGCAGATCATGGCGCGGGGCGGCAATGTAGGACTTACGGCCTTGAGCCGCGTCGCGCGCATCGACGCCAAACCCACGGCTTATCATCTTGGCTATCTTCTGGGGCCGCGCGTCAATGCGGGAGGCCGTATCGGCCAAGCCGATCTCGGCACGCGCCTGTTATCGACGGAAGATCCTGACGAAGCAGCAGCGTTGGCATTGCGTCTCGACGAATACAATGCTGCCCGCAAAGACATCGAAGCGGCAGTTTTGCGCGAAGCTATCGAACAAGTTGAAAGCCGCCCGGCAACCGATGATCCGGTGATCTTTGCTGTCGGTAAGGACTGGCATCCCGGCGTTATCGGCATCATCGCGGGAAGGCTGCGCGAACGTTACGACCGCCCCGCTTGCGTTGTGGCGTTGGACGGGGGCATGGCGAAAGGCTCCGGACGGTCTATCGCCGGCGTCGACCTGGGCCGCGCAATCTTGGCGGCACGCGAAGCCGGCCATCTTGTTACCGGCGGCGGCCATGCGATGGCGGCTGGCTTTAGCGTCGAAGAAGATAAAATTCCGGCTCTGATCGCGTTTGTGCAAGAGGACGTGCGCCGCCAGCTTCTAGGCGAACAGTTTGCGCCATTCTTGAGTCTAGATGGTGCGCTCGCGGTTTCAGCAGTCACGCCCGATCTCGTCGCCGAGTTGGACTGCGTGTCGCCCTTCGGCGCGGGTAACGACGAGCCACGTTTTGCGGTGGTCGATGTTCAGGTGAACAAAGCCGATGTGGTCGGCTCCGGGCACGTTCGCTGTTTTTTGACGGGGCGCAGCGGTGGACGCCTCAAAGCCATCGCATTTAATTGCGTCGACTCTGATCTTGGCCATTTGTTGTTGACGGCGGAAGGCCGCAGATTGCATTTGGCCGGTACCATCCGCGCCGATACCTGGCAGGGCCGCACTGACGCACAGCTGATTATCGATGACGCCGCGCCGGTTGTTTAAACGCCTTGATCGGCGTTACATAAAACGCCGCCATTGAAGCGTTTGACGGAGCCGTTGGAAGCATGCCACGTTTGCGGGGCTGGGCGTCGCGTTCACAAAGGGAAGTCATGATGTTGCGGAAATTGGCCGGTCTTACCTTGGGCGTTTTTGCGCTGATATTGGTTTTCGGAACCGATGCCAGAAGCGCCGATTTCAGCGGAACGTCCTTCACCTGCCTGCAATACACCAATGGTCTTGGCGACCAATCCACAGGCCGCATGCAATCAAACCTCGCGCGCCTCTGGATACATGGATATCTGGCCGGATATTACAAAGGCCAAGGCAAGTTGGAATGGAGTGCCGACCCTGCCGACGCGAAAGTGTTCGACGATTTAATCGCGTTGTATTGCTCTTCCTCGCCTCAATCCACAATCCTCAATATGGCGCTGTTGGGCATTGCCAAAGCGCCTCATAAACTTCCGGAAGTCGCGTTCGGTGATTATGCACCCAGCACTTACACTTGCGGACAACACCTGGACGCCAAGAACGGCACCGCCGCAGCGGCCAATAAAGCCGACCTTGCCGAAATGTGGGCTTTTGCTTTCATCCAGGGCTTTAAGAATGTGAGCCAGCCGGACACTCAGATCGGTCTCGAAAACAAATCAACCGTGATCAACGTCATTCTTGGCAACAAGGTCTGTGGTGCAAACCGCGACAAGCCGATGATGGATTACGCTGCGATGGTGGCCGAAAAAGTCAAAATGAAATAGCCGTACGAGTTTGCTTGCGATTATTGGTTAGCGCTTTGCGCGTGATTTCCGCCGGCCGGGATGTTTCGGCGGGAGGGAATTGTCGCCGTCGCCGAGAATGCGCTGCATAAGCACGGCGTCGACCCAGCGTCCGAACTTGAAGCAGGTGGAGCTGAGTGCGCCGACCACGAAAAAGCCATGACGGCTGTGCAGGGCGAGGGAGGAGGCGTTGGTGCTGTCGCCGATCACCGCGATCATTTGCCGAAAACCGAGCACGATGCAGCGGTCGATCAGTTCGGTCATGAGGGCGTTGCCGACATTGCGACCGATGAAGTCTTCGGCCACGTAGACCGAATCTTCGATCGTGTAGCGATAGCCCGAACGCTCGCGGAACGGCCCGGCATAAGCGTAACCGACCACGCGCTTTCCTTTGGTGGCGACCAAATAGGGCAGGCCACGGGCTTGGACCCGCTGCCAACGGGCCGTCATTTCGGCGACCGTCGGCGGCTCATCTTCAAAGGACGCCGTGGTCAGGCTTACGTAGTAAGCGTAAATCTCCTGAATCGACGCCATATCCTGCTCGGTGGCGAGCCGGACCCGGACCTTAAGCGGTGAGGTAGAGGGCTTTGTGAGCGCTGTGGTCATCTGACGTCCGCCGGGAATGGGGCTTATAAGTCGGGGTCGTCTGTAGCCCGACGGGGCAGGTCCTGGCAACCCTGTAGACCCGCCACGACCGAGCTTTGGGCGCCCTTTAGGCCTCTGAGAAACCGCGTCAAATCGGGTTTTTGGCCTGAACTCTATTTTGATGCCCCAAAATGCCGAGAACCCCAAGATAAAGCCCCGGGCAGGCTTGATTTATCGGGCGTCACCCGTTATCACCGGGTCCTTCCAAAGGCCCCGCGCATACCCTTGCGTCCCCATCGTCTAGAGGCCTAGGACATCGCCCTTTCACGGCGGTAACCGGGGTTCGAATCCCCGTGGGGACGCCATTTTCTTGAATTGTTGGTCCAATTTTGGTCCAATGGTCCAATCCTCAGCAGAGAGGAGACGGACCCATGGCACGGACCCGCAAAGAACCTGCAATAGATCCCGCGACTGGTAAGGACCTGCCCGATGGCATTGCCTACCGCGGCCCGAAGCAGTACCGCGCGCGCAAGCTAGTGAAGGGCGCGCGGGTGACGAAGACATTTGAGACCGCGAGCCTTGCCGTGAAATGGCTGGCTGCCGTCGAAACCGATGTCGCACGCGGTCAATACCTCGATCAGACCGAGGCGCAGCGCAAGACGCTCGCCAACATTATTAAACGCTACCAGGACGACTGTTTGGGTGATGACAGTGAGAAGCGCGGCGCTGACAAGGAAAAGAACCACCTTAAAGTCGTGCTTGAGGATGAGGTTTGTAGGATCAAGATGTCGGAATTGACCTCTTCGGACCTCGCCAAGTTCCGCGATCGGATGAAGAAGTATAAGTACGCGCCAGCGACCATCGTGAGGCGCCTAAATCTCATACAGACTGTTATCGAGCACGCGCGCCGCGAATGGAAAATCCACCTTCCCGCCAACGCTATGCATCTGGTGAAGCGGCCGGCAGGGGCCGATAGGAAACGCGACCGCGTGTTCATGTCGCTTAAGCCCGGCGACCCCCGCACGGTGAACGGTGAGCAGGTTAAGTCCGAGGAGGAATTGCTGCTCGCCGAATGTGAGAAGAGTTATCACAAGCTGCTGGCGCCGATTGTCCGGTTCGCGATTCTAACTGCGATGCGCCAGGGCGAGATCGTCGGGCTTAACTGGAAAGACGTCGATTTGGAAAATAGCACCGCCATTGTTCGCGGCGCGTTGGGAACAGTCACAAAAAATAATGAGATCCGCAAAGTGCCGTTGCTGCCTGCGGCGGCACTACTTCTAAAAGATCTGACGCCGGAGGAAGGTGACCGCGTTGGCCCTATCTTTGCGATTGAGCAGAACCCATTGAAGATGGCTTTCCGCAGAGCCACCAAGAAGGCCAAGATTGACGATCTTACGTTTCATGACTTGCGTCATATCGCGACGTCGCGACTGGCGAAGATTTATACGAACCCGCTCGATCTGAAACGCGTCACGGGCCATAAAGATTTGAAGTCGCTAGACCGCTATTATCATACAACTGCCGAAGAACTCGCTGCACGGGCAGTTTGAGGAATAGAGTCATGAGTTCATCATTACGACGTAAACACCACTCGCGATTATGTCGCGAGTTCGCCAACCCACACGACCTGACCGGGCTCTGTCTCCGCCGCAAGTTCCCTGAGACGCGCGACCATGCCTTTGGTCAGGTGCGTCCCAAGGCGAAGCAGGATCACGCCTTCCTCGGCTTCAATATCCTGCCCAAGGATTTGACCTTCGCGCAACTCGTTGACCGGGCACTGACGCCGGTTCTTCAATTTTACAGCCTCGACCCCATCCTGGGTGGCATGTTCACGTTTGAACTGTTCGAGTTTTGCCTCGACGTCAGCTTGGTTCTTAAATGGCTTCACACGGGAGAGAATAGTCCACGCGCCGACCCTCGCCGTCTTGTCCTCGCCAAATGGAGATTGCGCTGTTGGCAACTTGATGGTGCGATAATAGTCGGCGTCCTTAAGCTCGATTGGCCTTCTAAACACCTTGTCTATGGTCTGGTACAATTTCTCCGGCGCCACGGGCTTCACCACATAGCCATGCACGTCGAGCGCCATAGCCGCCTTCACGACATCTGTATCCGCATGACCCGTCAGCATGATGAACGGCTGTTCGCGCGGAATGCGTGCATTCAAGCCCAATCGAATGCCCTGGAGAAGTTGGAGTCCATTTATTGGCTTCATGTTGAAGTCGGCAATTACGCAATCGACCTGTGTGAAATTGTCTTTAACCGAGCGGAGCGCTTTCCCGCCGTCACTCGCCTTCATGATGAGACCGGCGTTGCATTGCTTCAACATGCGCTCGATTGTCCCGAGCATGAACGCTTCATCATCTACGATCAAGAAACGCTTGGACGAAAAATCCGGTGCCTTTTCCATAACGCCCCCTCGGCAATGCCTTCTCGCGGCCCAAAAATCATAAACTGCTTATATAGATTGCAACATCCTGAAATTGCTCCCGTGCCAAGGGCGTCAATTTATCGATGGTCGTCCAATCGGCCGCATTTCCAGCGGCCTCTAGCGCAACGCATGTGTCGGCAAGGGCATGGGCCCCTACCGTCCGCGCGGAGGATTTCAACTTATGTGCCGCGTCCTTCACATCGCCGGCATTGCGGTGCTCGCAGGCCGCGCCCAGGTCGACGATGATTTCCTGAGACGGTTCGACAAATGACTGCAGGATCTCTCTGAACGTATCGTCGTCATCGCCGAAGGTGTCCCGAATCGCGCGCGGGTCGATGGCGCTTCCATTAGGCTGAGGCGATGCCTTCACCTTAGCGGTGCTTACAGCCGCTTTCGGGCTTTCACGGCCATTTGCGCCCGCGGACTCCGGCACCTGGCCGCGAGGCGGCGGCATCCATTTCTTAAGGGCAGCGACAAGCGCGGGCATGGCGATCGGCTTGCTCACGTATGCTTCTGTTCGTCATCGAGATTGGTTTGCGCCAGCACGTCCGCCATCCCGGTGATTCCGTTCATGGGGGTGCGTATTTCATGACTCATGGAGGCGAGGAAATCACTCTTCGCTTTGGTGGCGGCCTCGGCGGCTTCCTTGGCCTCACGCACGGCCTTTTCCGCCAGCTTCTGATCGGTGATGTCGCGAATAGCCGCAACGACAATGGACCTATCGCCGGCCTTCACCGGACTTAAGGCGATTGCGACGGGTATTTCCTGCCCCGATTTAGCGCGTGCGAACAATTCGCGGCCCGCTCCCATGAAGCGCACCTGCCCGGCTTCAAAGAAGCCACGAACCTGGGACATATGCCCTGCGTGAAACCGCTGAGGGATGAGCGTTTCCAGAGTCTGTCCTATCAGTTCGGAAGCGGAATAACCGAGAATACGCGTGACCTGGTCGTTGACATACTCAATCTTACTGTCGGAGCGGACGATGATAATCGGGTCTGGCGCCCCCGCGAGAATGGCATCGGTACGCATCCGCTCTTCCTTGGCGTTCGCCAGGGCGCCTTCTACGTCGGATTGAAGCTTCTTCTGTTCGGTAATGTCGTGGAACCATATGAGATAGGCATCCTTCGAAAGATAAGTAGTTCGACGGACACACAGGCTCAACATCGCGTCGTTTTTTTCCGGAACATGAACAGTCAATTCATCGCCCTGTACCGCGCCGTCGCGCCGCGCAGTGTTTATCATTCTGTTAGAGTCCGCTTGCGATAGGGCGATATCGGCAAATGAAAACGTACTGCCGATGAATGTTGCTTTGTCCATGCCGAGAATGAGAGTGGCGGGATCGTTGGCGTATAAAACCTCGTTGTCGTTGGAAAGCACAATGACGCCCGTCGGGCTGCTATCCAGAAGGCTTCCCATCTGCTCTTGACTTTTGGTGACCTCAGTCATCAGACGTTGGGTTTCAATCAGGTTGCCGTGGAATGTGCGTAGGGCCGCGGAAATCTGGCGCGTTTCAAATACGCCGTTACCATCTTCGATTCCGACGTGAAGATTGCCGTGGCTTAGCTTGTCCATCACGCGCAACGACCTATCGAGTGGGCGACTGATCCGGCGCGCCACCGCATATCCGAGGAACGCGATAATGAGGGTCGCCAGCAAAACGCCGCCGACTGTTGAGATGGCGATCACGCGAAGAGGTGCTAGAGCTTCAGCGAGATCGATCTTGGAGATGATGCCCCATCGTACTCCCATGAGATTGATGGGAGCATAGGCGGCAACTGAGGGGGCACCCTTATAGTCGATATCAATTGTGGTTCCCGTGAAGCCGGCCGCGGAACGGATGGCAGCCTCCGTGTTCAGCTTCTCCGTTATGAGGTCTCCGGCCTCGGACTGTCTTGGTCGAAGGCACCACGGACGCCGAACTTTTCCGATTGGCTGCGCGACTTGAACTGGAACGAACTGGTGCCGATCTGTTCAGTGGCGGGTTAGCCATTATTGCTGCCGGCGAAGGAGATCAGGGTGGCACCAGGGGAGTTGTCCGTGAACTCAATGCTTTGCGATGTTTTGCGCGCGCCAGCTTGATGTCGAATGGGCGCCCCCGATATCGCTTCGTTGGACTCTTTGACAATGACGATGCGGGCAGGAAAGCGATCAACGGAGCGCGGACCTTGGACTCGAGTATCCTTGAGTACAAAGATATTTTCCGCCTCCAGCCGGTGATGCCTTGTACGGGCAACCTCGACCCCACAACGCTACAGAAAACCTTTGAGCGGCTTAACGGCAATTACAAGGGGCTCGACTGGGAGCTGGAGGACTTGTTGCCAAAGGGTTTTTTCGATGCCTTTCTCACAGAGTGTCCGGGTGCCGTCGCTCGGTCCTCGGAAAAAGCAGGCATAGTGCATCGAGAATTTACACGCGACGGTAAGGCGCGACTGCACCGATTCGTACGCCAACACGCCATTCGGGATGACTTGGGTGGTGTAATTGAGACCTTGCACTCGATACGTTTCTATCTCGCCATGCCGAGAGTTGGCCCTCCTGCTGGTTCCATTGACACCTAACTCGGTGACTTCGGAACCGGCGGCAGGCGACTTTGACTATACCTGGACCACTTACTCTTGAAGTCGCGCAGAGCTACGTCTTCGGGCGTGGCGTCATCACGCCCTGGCACATAGCGTAGCGCAATGGCTCGGCCGAAAATGCGAATGTCGGGGCCGTGCGTGAGCCGAGCGATGAAAATTACCGCATCATCTCTAACGGCCCTAGGCCGCTTGGGGAAAAACCAATTTCAAATGTCGTCCATCTCTTAGAATCGAAAGGCATCCGTGTTTTATCGCTGGCCGAAAATTCTAAGAAGGTAAATGCCTTTTCCGTCTGGCGAAACGATAAGGCTTACGTGTTTCTAAATACTATGAAGAGCGCCGAAAATAGCCGGTTTGATGCAGCTCATGAGCTTGGCCATCTAGTGCTTCATCAAGACGGCAAGACTACTGGTCGAAACGCTGAGGACCAGGCCAATCGCTTTGCCTCGGCTTTTCTAATGCCACACGCCGATGTTTTGGCAGTCCTTCCACGTTTGAATTATCTGGAGCAAATTGTTCAAGCCAAGAAAAGGTGGCGAGTTTCTGTCGCAGCGCTTAACTACCGACTGCACAAGCTAGGAATCACGTCTGATTGGAAATACCGGGATTTCTGTATTCAGATTTCGCAGAGTAAATACAATGTACAGGAACCCCATCCAATAGAACGTGAAAAGTCTCTTGTTTGGCAAAAGGTCATGACCAGCCTCTGGGCTGAAAAGACAACCCAGAGAGATATTGCACTGGCCTTAGACCTTCCTGAGTCGGAGGTAACCACGCTGATTTTTGGAGTTCTCCATAGCGGCGGCAACGAGAAGCCGGACAGCAAGCAGGTCCTTGCGCTGGTAAAAAACGAACATTCTGCCTGATTACATGCGCGTGATTCTACTGCGGGAATTTGAAGGGCGGGAACTTTCCCGCGCGACGGAGTTCGGGGCGGGCAATGCCGACTGGAAAGCGAGGGCATAAGCTTGAAAGGTGGGAAGTAGCCTTAGTAAAGGCAATGCTGGAGCGTGGCGGCTATAACGATCAGAACATTCTCGCCTATTTCACTCGCCCTACCAGATCAATAAATCACCGCGTCATTGCCGAAATCCGCACGGGCGCTAAATACAGCGCCGCACGCGCCGCCAGCGCAGACGAACTTGTTGAGTTTCTTGCGACATGGCCGGATGTCGATCCGCAGACGGGCCTCAGCCTGCGCGGAGATGAGTTGTTAATTAAGGCCCGCGAGGCGATGATCGCAGCGGTGCACACTTTCAACAGCGCCGGCCTGCACTTTCGCGCCGAGCTATTCATCGTCACATCGATCATCGCCTGGACCTATCTCTTGCATGCGTATTATCGCCGGGAGACGGTGGATCATCGCTACTACCACACTGTGAACGGCGTCAGAGAGGTTGAGACTACAACGGGACGGGCGGAAAAGTTTTGGGAGCTTGGGAAGTGCCTGCGTAGCAATCGGTGTCCTTTGGATAAAGGCACCCGTCAGAATTTAGAGTTTCTGTTAGAACTGCGGCATGAGATAGAGCCCCGGTCAACCACCCGTATTGACGATGCTATAAGCGCTAAGCTCCAGGCTTGTTGCATCAACTTCAACGATACGATCAAGACTTTGTTCGGGCTGCAATTTGGTCTTGAGCGGCGTCTGCCGCTCGCATTGCAGTTTATGACGTTTGGTGCGGATCAACGGGCCGTGCTTAAGAAGGCCGGTTCGTTGCCGAGGAACATTGAAACTATCATGGATGCCTTTCACGCGCGTCTCTCGCCCGAGGAACAGTCCGATCCCCATTTTGCCTATCGGGTTGCCTTCGTGCAAAAGACCGCAAATCGGGCTGGAGGGGCTGACGAAGCGATTGAATTCATAAAACCCGGTTCCGAGGAAGCTGCGCAAATAAACCGGGTATTGTTGAAGGAGGTCGAGAAGCCCAAGTATCGACCTAACCAGATCGTCAAGGCGATGAAGGATGAAGGTTATGTTCGGTTCGCCGTTCACTGGCATTCCGAACTGTGGAGATCGCTCCGTGCGAAAGAGCCCGCTAAGGGCTATGGCGTCCAATTGTCTGACGGACAATGGTATTGGTATGAAACATGGTTAAACCGGGTTCGAGAACACTGTCTCGAAAACGCGGCCAAGTATAGGCCCGGCGCCCTGTAGGATCGCAACAACTATCCATTCGCCTACACTGAGCGCCGTGCTTCAG
>CAITZE010000261.1 GCA_903896775.1 uncultured bacterium | reverse complement strand
TCTCGCGCGCGCGGTCGGTAGCGTCGCGGTTCTCGCGACGTTGAGCGAGGACGGCGTGTTTCTCCACGTTGAAGGCGCGGAATCTCTGCAGGTGCCAGCCTATCCGGTGAAGGTGCGCGATGTGTCTGGCGCGGGCGATACGGTCGTCGCGACGCTCGCCGTTTTGCTTGCTGCCGGTTCGGATTTCCAGCAGGCAACCCGCATCGCCAATGCGGCTGCATCTGTCGTGGTCGGCAAACGCGGAACTGCCGTTGTCACGCCCGCCGAATTGCGCGCGCGCATTTTGCCCGCCGCCTCGCTCGCAGCAGAAGAAAAAATTGCATTCGACTGGGGCGTTGCCGACGAGCGCGTGCGCGAATGGCACAGGCAGGGATTGCGCGTCGGTTTCACCAACGGCTGTTTCGACATTCTCCATCCCGGCCATGTGAAGGTTCTCGCTGAAGCGCGCGCCACATGCGATCGGCTGGTGGTCGGATTGAACGGCGATGGTTCGGTTACGCGTCTGAAAGGTGAGGGGCGTCCGATTCAGGATGCCTATGCCCGCGCGGATGTGCTGGCGGCGCTGGAAGCGGTCGATCTCGTCGTTGTTTTCGAGCAGGACACGCCGCTTGAATTGATCCAGCGCATTCGTCCGAAAGTCTTGATCAAGGGCGGCGATTACACGCGCGACAGCGTCGTTGGCGCATCTATTGTCGAAGCAGATGGCGGCGAAGTCGTTATTGTTGCGACGCTGCCGGGTCACTCCACGACATCCATCGCGCAGCGCTCCGCGCGTGGCGAGGGCGTCGCGTCGGGTCAGCAGCCCAAGACCGCAGCGTCAGCGGCGACGCGCGGCGCAAAAGGATAAACGGATGGTGCCGCAGCTCAGCGCCATCGTTATTACCAAGGACGAGGCCGGCAATATCGGTGATTGTCTGGATGCGCTTGCTTTTTGCGGTGAGCGCATTGTCGTGGATAGCGGCAGCAGCGATGAGACAGTGAATATTGCTGCCGCGAAGGGTGCCCGTGTTGTGTCGCGCGCATGGGAAGGCTTCGGCATTCAGAAGAATGCGGCGCTGGCGCTAGCGACAGGCGCGTGGGTTCTTTCTATCGACGCGGATGAACGCGTGAGTCCTGCGCTGGCGCGGGAAATCGAAACCGTCATTGCTTCGCCGCGCGCGGATGCCTACGAGATTCCGCGCGTTTCAAGTTTTCTTGGCCGGGACATGGGAAAGGCCGGGCTGTTTCCGGATTACGTGCTGCGATTATTCCGGCGCGACAAGGCGCGTTTCACTGATGATCTGGTGCACGAGCGCGTGGTTTGCGATGGCACTATCGCAAGGCTGGCCGTGCCGTTACAGCACGATGCGGTGAGCAGACTTGAAGAAGCCATCAGCCGTATTGATCGCTATTCGACCGACAGCGCAAGGATGCTCGTCGCTTCCGGCCGCAGGGTGACATTTTCCAGCGGCATTACGCACGGCCTGTGGACGTTTTTCCGCGTCTATGTGCTGCGCTTGGGTTTTCTGGATGGCAAGGAAGGCTTCCTGCTGGCGGTGGCGAATGCCGAAGGCAGCTATTATCGTTACATGAAGGCTTGGCTTTCGGAGCGCGCGAAGTGACGGACCTCATCTCGGTCATTGTTGCGACGTATAACCGGCGTGATGCGCTGGCAGCTTGTCTGCG
>CAITZE010000260.1 GCA_903896775.1 uncultured bacterium | reverse complement strand
ATGCGCCGCCGTTTCCAGAAGCCGTAGCGCCGTGGTGCCTACAGCAACAATGCGCCCACCTGCCGCACGCGCAGCATTAATCGCCACAGCAGCAGTGGCGCTGACCTCGCCCCACTCGGCGTGCATCACGTGATCGACCGTATCCTCGGCGGTGACCGGCAGAAACGTACCGGCGCCCACATGCAGCGTGACTGTGGTGCGCGCAACACCCGCCGCCTCAAGGGCCGCCAAAAGCTCTGGTGTGAAATGCAGCCCGGCCGTGGGCGCAGCGATAGCGCCTTCTCGCGCGGCATAGACGGTCTGATAATCGCTGCGATCTTGCTCATCGTCGGCGCGCTGAATGTAAGGCGGTAGCGGGATATGTCCGACCTCGCCGAGTTTGGCCATCAATGCGGACCCAGCATGGTTGAAGCGGATCGTCACAAACGGCCCTTCGCGCTCCAGCACTTCCGCTGCTAAGCCGCCGGTAAATTCCAATGTCTGTCCCGGCTTCAAGCGTTTCGCGGGGCGTGCGAATCCCTGCCAGATGTCGGGGCTTTGTTGTTTGTGGAGGAGCACTTCGACCGAAGCTTCGCCGCGCCGCCCCAGCAGTCGGGCGGGAAAAACCCGGGTATCGTTGAACACCATCAGATCGCCGCGCCGCAGAAGATTGGGAAGTTTTGCGACGGTGTAATCGGCGTGGCCGCGCGGCGTAACATGCATCAGGCGCGCACTATCGCGGGGGACCGCGGGCCGGGTGGCGATGCGGTCGGCCGGCAAATCAAAATCGAAGAGTTCGACGCGCATGTTATTATGTCTGGGTGGGATCGGGCTTGTGGCCTGAATGCCCGGCCTTATAGTCAACAGGCCGGACAATTGAAAGACTAGGTAAGGTAAGGATCGCGGGCGTGGAGTGGATAGGGCGTAAGCTGGATGCGTTTCTGGGGGCTATGGTCGTCGCTGCGGCCGCGATTGCCGCGAGCCAGGCGCACGCCTTCCTGATTCAATACGTCCAGAGGCTTGGCGGCCATTTGGACGAGGCCAAAGCCCATCTGGACAATGTGCAGCACGGCTTGCGCTACCAGCTGATGAGCGACACCGTCAGGAAAGAGCTTGAAGACGAAGCCAGCAAACGCGTGGCCGAGCTTCAAAATGCTTACCACGCCATTGCCGACGCCGATGTGGTCACCAAGCCCTTCGCGTTGCTCCGGCACGCCGACCCGAACATGCTCGCCGGCACCTGGCATGACTTCGTTCCGGCCTTACCCGCAACAACCGACAGCATTTTTTATATCGTTATCGCGATGGTTCTCGGCTTCGCGGTGTACGAGATCGTGAAGCTGCCGGTTGTACTTTTGCTGCAGGAACCGCGGCGCCGGAAGTTCAGGCGCCGCGCTTAATTGGCGGCAACCGGCGCAACGCCCATATCGCATTTCGACGACATATCCACGAACGCACCGACGGTCGTGTTTTCGAGAACATGCTGAACGTATCCACTCAGGTTCGAGAGCTTGACGCTGTATTGCAGCAGTCCGTTGTGGACAGCTAGGCCGAGCGCGCCAATCTGTTGTTCAAATTGAGCCGCTGTTACATCCATCGATGAGCCGGCGGCCATGTCCGGTCCCGTCCACACGCCGATCTGAGCGCCTGTGCCGCTGTCGTAGAACGTCAAGACCGCGTGATCGACAGTCGTGCCCGTATTCACAATCCGAACATGCGAATTGTAGGTCAGGATCGTCGAAGCGTGGAGATTGGGAATCGTCGAAGCATCATCAGCGAAGCCGCTGGCGCAGCTGCTAAGGTTTGAGAAAACCCCGCCGGTCTGCGCCCACAGCACATGCTGCATGTAGCCGACGAAAGTACTGGCAACCTCAACGTTGTAATATAAGCGGCTG
The DNA here is from genome assembly GCA_903896775.1 of uncultured bacterium. Classification (GTDB taxonomy): domain Bacteria; phylum Pseudomonadota; class Alphaproteobacteria; order Rhodospirillales; family Rhodospirillaceae; genus SHVO01. The sequence continues at coordinate 2,747 of CAITZE010000260.1, read as the reverse complement.
GTCGAGATGATCGTTTGGCCGGGCGCAGGCACGGCTTGCATTTCGATCGTCTGCACAGCGATCTGCGGGGAAGCTTGCGGCGGTATTGAGGGGCTCGTCCAAGTGCCCAGCGTCGTACCGCTGGCGCTGTCATGCAGCGTGACCGTCACTGTGCCGGCGCTTGCCGAATTGTTGAAGAAGCGCAGGAACGATTGACCCAGTCCGCGCGCACTCGAACTGACGACGTTATTGAAAATGCGCCGATCTTTTCCATTCAAGTTATCGATAGCGCTCGAGACTTGGATTTTGGGAACGGTGATCCCGGAATTCACACGCGTCAACGACGTACCGGTCTGCTTTAGAGCCTGCTCCATCTGATCGAACTGACCGTTGGGAAAAGCCGACCGCAACACCGCCCACGCACCCGCCACATGGGGCGTAGACATTGACGTACCGCTCATGGTGACGAGACCTGCACCCGTGCTTGATGCTCCCGAAACACTGACGCCGGGCGCCATGAAGTCCACGGTCGAGGCAAAATTCGAGAAGCTGGCAACGGTTGTGCCGTTATCGCTTGCCCCCCACGCTGAGGGACGACGAGATGCAAGCCGGAGCGCTGATTTGTCCGGTGAGACCGTCGTTGCCGGCAGCAATGGCGACCGCGATGCCTTTCTGACGCAGCATATCGATGATGCTTTTGCGCGGATCATCGTCGCAATATCCGCTGTAATCGCCGCCACCAAGGCTCATGTTGACCGCAGCGATCTTGTAGTCGGTCGCGTGCTCATTGACGTAATCGAGCGCCGTCAGTTCGACCTCGGAATCCGTGCACGTCGGATCGGGGCTGCAAGCGCTGTCAACGTAAAACACATTGATCGGGACCAGCTTAGCGCCACGCGCCACGCCGAAGTTTGTGCCGTCATTGCCGACCGCGAGAGAGGCTACAAACGTGCCGTGAACACAGAGGCTACCATCGGAGGGACAATTGGACGCGGCGCCAGCGCCGATCTGCTGCGTCTGCCCTGAAGGGCACGTGCTGGTCCCGTAGTAGTCGCTGCCGAAACAGGCGTCGCCGACGGCTTTGCCCTGGAGCATCGGGTGGCTGAGGTTAAAGCCGCCGTCGATCACGGCCACCGCATAACCGGTGCCGTCATAACCTTTTGCCCAAGCATCCGACACGCCGATCGCCGACACAGATGCCAAAAGTTGAGCGTCCGTACTACTGGCGGCTGCCGTCTCCATTTGGCGATCGCGGCGAACCAGCGAAACCGATTCCACATTCGCGGTGCTCATTAGGCTGAGCAGCTGATCTTGCGTGACCGTTGTCGCCACGAGCGGCAGCGTGTGGAAAGTTTTATAGGTGTTGATGCGCGCGCTGCGCAATGCGGGCCGCACATTGTCGAGGGCAGCTGATACGGCCGCCCGTTGTCCGAGCGCCGATTGTGTAGTCGACCACGCGGCGGCACCCGTATCGGATTTCATGCGCACAATCACACGCGCCTGGCCGTCGCGTTGAATGCTCTTGAGCACGTCTGTCACTTCGGCACGGGCCGGCGATGTCACGGCAAGACCGGCCATGACCAGGAAACACAGGAAGCGGCTGAAAATATGGGGGGTGCGGTACATCATGATCACGGCCTGCAAACACAAACGCGCGCATCAGATACCTGTTGCGCGCTCAAACCGTCGAAGCCGTGAAACCGACCGAAGCCGGCAGAAACCGTGTGATCCGCGCGCATTATGGCCATTCCCTGAGGGGCTGTCCACGATTCCCCGGATCGTACCCGGTTTTGGGCTCGCCAAACTCAGGCGCTACCGTTTCGTGAAAAACTTAATAATCCGTTTTTCCTCAATGGACTAACCGAGAAACATGATGCGCGTTTTGTAGAAGCGGCTAGAATAGCCTGCCGGCCAAAGGGCCCTCGGCCTAAATCCTTAAAAGATCAAAGGGATAAGGCCTGAGTTCTGCCTGACCATGGACGGCTCTTGGGGAGCGGCTATGACTGAGCCCACCGATAGATCCATTGAAGCCCCGGGCACGCAGCCCTCGGGGGAGGCCCGTGTCGGCAACCCGAACCTCCTTCCTACGGTGGTCCTGCTGGTCGGTGCGGCGCTGGCCTACGGCGCGATAGCCTTCCAAACCCTTTTCAACGGCCATGCCTCAACCGAAGAGGTTAGTTATCTCATTAGGTCGTGGTGGTACGCCAATGGACAGGTGGCGCCCTATACCGCAACCGACGCCACCGGCCAGATGCCATTCTATTTTTATCAGTTGGGATTTTGGCAGCAGCTGGAAGGATTGGGGTTCATCCCGTCCCGGCTGACGTCTATCGGCATTGGCATCATTAACGGCGCGCTGCTGTTCGCCATCTGCCGGCGCCTCACGGCCAATACGTTGGTCGCCGCCGCCGCCGTGTTTATCTTCTTAGGCACGCCCGCGACGGTTTTCTACTTCGCGACCGCGACACCCGCAGCCACCGTCTCGGCGCTACACCTTGCGGCCATATGGTTGATTGTCGCCAATCTTGGCCGCCCGCGTCCCTTGGCAACAGTGGCGATGGGCGCTTTGTGCGCAACGCTGTATTTTTACCGCCAGGATATGATCCTCGGCATCGTCGTGCTCGTGCCTTTGTATATCGCCGCGATTGGCCGCAAGCGGGGACTACATGCCGCTATTTTAGTGGTGACGGTGGCGGCGGTTGCAGCCACCGTGCTTTTAAGTTTCCCTGATAAACTCGGCCAATATGCGCTGCGCCTGCCGGTGATTT
>CAITZE010000259.1 GCA_903896775.1 uncultured bacterium | reverse complement strand
TGCGCACCAAGACAGATGCCGAGAAACGGCTTCTGCTCTTTCAGCGGGACTTCAAGCCAGTCAGTTTCGCGCTTGATGAAGTCAGTCTCGTCATTGGCGCTCATCGGCCCGCCAAATACGACAACGCCGGAGTGTTCCGCGAGCGTCGCCGGCAGCGGCTCACCCAGCGCCGGCCGACGGGCATCAAGCGCGTAGCCCTGCGCCTTCAGGTAATGACCAACGCGGCCCGGCGTGGACATTTCCTGGTGCAGGACGATCAGCACCGGCTTTTTCAATCCAGACTCGTCCGGAAGCGTTTTTTGCGTTTTCTGCAGCACGTTGCAGATTCGTACCCGGACGCCGCCGGTTTGCAATGAACTTTTAGAGGCACCCGGTTATGCGCTGTTTACGGGCCAAAACGCCGTGCCTGCACACGATCCATGATGCGGACTGCCCATCCACGCGGCAAGAATCTCGGCAGCAGCGTGGCCAGAAGATTCGGCCACCCCGGCACCACCATGCGCCGCCCCGCCATCAGCCCGCGATAACCCGCCATCGCCACGAAGCGCGCGTCGCGCTCAAGGATACTCGGACCGAGTTGCCCCGGCACACCCGCGCGGGCCTGGAACTCCGTCGGCACCGGACCCGGGCACAGCACGGTAACGCGGACGCCGCGGGATTTCAGTTCCTGATACAGCGCTTCGGTGAACGACACCACGAACGCCTTGCTCGCGTAATAGACCGCCATGCCGGGACCGGGCAGGAACCCGGCAACCGACGCGACATTGAGAATGCCACCCCGCTCGCGCGTCACGCTGGGGATGAATGCCAGAGAAAGCTCGGTGAGCACGCGGACATTGAGATCGATCATCGCGAGCTGCTCGTCGCGCGCAAGCGAATCTGCACGGCCAAGGAGGCCGAACCCCGCGTTGTTGACGACGAATTGCACCGCAAGATCATGCTTCGCCAGTTCTTCGCCAATCCGCCCGGCATTGCCGCCCGCGCCAAGATCCATCGCCAGCACCAGCGGGCGCGGCTTTCCGGTCGCGGCAATTTCATCGGCAAGTGCTGTCAGCGCATGTTCGCGCCGCGCGATCAAAACGAGTTCGTGGCCGTGCGACGCAAAGACTCGCGCAAGCTCCGCACCGATGCCGGCAGACGCACCGGTAATCATCGTGACAGGCCGGGTCATGCAGGTCCGATCATGATTGGCGCGGCATTTTTAAGCCTTCGCGCCGGAGGCGGCACGGTGCTTGAGCGCAATGCGATCATTCGTCGAAATGCCGAGCAGGTCGCCGACACGCCACATCACGTTGTCTTCGAACTCACTGACCGCGTGATCCGAATAGGCCATCTCCCACATCATTTCGACGACACGCTGGCGGCCAGCTTCGTCGAGTGAGCGCATTAAATTATGGGTGAAACGATAGAAGTCCACCGCCTCACGGTCTGCCGTCACGGCAGCATCAATCAATTCCGCTGTCCTAGCCTCGTCGAGATCGAACCGGGACTTCAGCAGGCCCTGCAGCGTTTCGCGATCCTCTGCAGCAAGTTCGTGATCGAGCGTTGCCACATGCACCAGCAATGCCGCCGCAGAAAGGCGGTAGTCGCTATCGTCGAACGGTTTGGGTTTTTCCTCTCCACTGAGGTCGGCGAAGAACGATTTGAGTTCCTTGAGCATCAGGTAATCCGGACCGATCATGACTTGAGTGAAAAATATTGCAGGCCCCCGGACCTATGTAACCTTCCCGCACGCTATTTGCTGTGCAAACCTGCGTTATCGGGAACCGACGGGACC
>CAITZE010000258.1 GCA_903896775.1 uncultured bacterium | reverse complement strand
CGAAGGCACGCGCCACGTCGGTCACGAAGACGAAGTCGCGCGACTGCGTACCATCACCAACCACCGTGAACGGCTTGCCGGCCAGTTTCTGACGCAGAAACACGCCGAACACCGCCCCATAGGCGCCGGACGTACGCGAGCGTGGTCCGTAAGCATTGAACAGCCGGATCGCATTGAACGGCAGACCGTACACGTGGTGCCAGTGCATGCCGGCTTGCTCGCCGAGATTTTTGCTCAGCGCGTAGGGGTGCTCTGGGCGGATCGGATGGTCTTCCGTCGTCGGCACGTCGGCAAGGCCATAGCAGGACGACGATGCCGCGTAGACGAATTTCTGCAACGCGCCGCCGCTCGCACGCGCGCATTCCAGCATATGCACGGTGCCCTGAACGTTGACCGACAAATACTCGGTGGGCCGCTCAATCGATGGCACCAGATCGCCGATGCCGGCGTAATGGATCACCCGCTCGGCGCCGGTGAACAGCTTGTCGCCGGGCGCGTAGGAACGGATGTCGCGCGTCTCCAGCACGACATCCGGATTGCTGGCATGCTGCGCCAGATTGAGTTCGCGGCCGCCGACCAGATTGTCGATCACATGGACGCGGAAACCGCGCCCAACCAACAGATCGACCGTGTGGCTACCGACGAAACCGGCGCCGCCGGTGACAACCGCGAGCGGCTTTGCCATCACTTGACCGCAAGCGCCTGGAGTTTTTTCACGTTGAAGTAGTTCTCGTCGTCAAACGAGTTCGGCAGCTTGCCGTCCCTGAAGGCCGCGCACAGATCGCGCACCGCATCCTCGATGGTGCGGCTCGGCTTGAAGCCCAGCTCCTTTTGGATCTTGTCCGAATTGATGTGGTAGCTGCGCTTGTCGTCGGACTCGGTGACGATGATTTCGATCGGCGCCCGGTCCGGGAACGCCTTCTCGACCATCCCCTTCACCATGGTGGCGATCTGCATGATCGACAGGTTCTGGAACCCGCAATTATAGGTGCGCCGGTCGATCTTGCCGCCATCGATGGTCAGCAGCATCTGATAGGCGTCGACCATATCGCCAATATGCAGGTTCGGTCGCTTTTGCTCGCCGCCGAACACAGTGATCTTGCCCTTGTTGACGGCAAGGTTGGTCAGGATGTTGACCGACAGGTCGAGCCGACAGCGCGGTGAGTAACCGCACACCGTGGCCGGACGGATGGTGACCCATTCGAAATCCGGATCGGCCTTGGCCAGGATTTCTTCGCATTCCCACTTGTACTGATTGTAGTAGGTCAGCGGCACTTTCGGGTTGTCTTCGAACACTTCAGGAGCGTCCGACACGCCGTAAACCGAACTGGTCGATGCATTGATGAAGCGCTTGATCCCGGCCTTCTCAAAGCCCCGAACCATCGGCTCGAATGCCTGGAGATTGATCGAGGTCGATAGCTTCTCGTCCAGGGCGAACGAGGTGTCGTTGGAAATGCAGGCTAGGTTGATGACTGAATCCACGCCCTGGGCGGATTGCTCGATGCTCGCGGCGTCACGGATATCGGCCTTGACCCGGGTCAGCTTGGGATTCTGCGGCAGGCGGTCGCCAAACCAGAACGTATCATAGACGACAACTTCATAGCCCCGGTCCAGCAGGCTCGGAACCAGCACGTGGCCCACATAGCCAGCCCCACCCGTGACGAGTACCTTTGCCATTTCCGATCTCCCTTTGCGGCGGCTTGTGTACGCGGCGGGGCGCCACCTTGACAATAGAAGTCCGGCAGAATGTCGTACCGGCCAGCCGGGCGCCCCAGTAGCAGGCCGCGCCCTCGTCTTTAGACCGAAGGTGGCCCCCT
>CAITZE010000257.1 GCA_903896775.1 uncultured bacterium | reverse complement strand
GCCTGCGCCGAAGGCCTCGGTGTGCGCTTCTCGAAAGTATGCCGATACCGTGCGGCGGAAAATGATCTGGTCATCGAGGCCGGATACGGGTGGAAGGATGGAGTTATCGGCTACATTTATCACGCCGATGAGACCTCCCCGCAGGGGCGCGCCTTCATTACCGGGAAGCCGTCCGTCTGCGATGATCTTCGCAAGGACAACGATTTCACGCTGCCCCCTTTCTACAAGGAGCACGGCATCATCTCGACCATTGACGTGGTGATCAAAGGCGGTGGGACTCCTTTTGGCGTGTTGGAGATCGACAGTTCCGTCCAACAAAATTACAATCAGCACGATATCGATTTCGTCATGAGCTTCGCGAATGTCCTGTCGGAGGCTGTCGACACTTCCGCGCGTTCGGCGCTCCTGACAGCCAGCGTCGAGCAGATGAAGGCATTGGTCGAGCAAAAGGACTTGTTGTTAGGCCAGAAAAAGGTCTTGGCAGAAGAGCTACAACACCGCGTGCGCAACAATTTACAACTCATTTACGGGATGCTGAACAGGCAGTTGCTTGACACGTCGGACGACGCGGGCCGCCGGGGACTCAAGTCGATCGCGCGCCGGGTCTTTACATTGGCGCAGGTATACGACCAGCTGTTGGGTAGTGAGATGGCGCGAACAATGGATTTCGGAATCTATGTAAAATCCTTGTGTCGCAGTCTAATGGAGATTCAGGGCTCAACGACAGGCGCGGTGACACTGACGTGCGACGCCGACACGCTGTTGCTCGATCTGGATGTGATAACGGCGTTGGGTATTGTCCTCACCGAGTTGGTGACGAACAGCTATGACCATGCCTTCCCTGGTGGTAAAGGATCCATCCTGGTATCTGTGAAGGACGCGACAAGGGAACAACCCATGGCGATAATGACCATCAGCGACGATGGGCAGGGATTTGAGCCCAAAGCCGAAAGTAAGCGTCACGGGGTCGGCCTCGTGCGCAGGCTTATAGATCAGGTTCGCGGCGCGGTAACGCTCGCGTCTGATCGCGGGACGATTTGGACAATCAGCTTCCCAGTGCACCAAGCAGTTTAGCCCGCATTGAGCTATGGTTTTCCGTGATTTGAATGCTGATTCTAAATCATCCTCAAGGCGCTATTCCGGCATGAGCTCATGAGTTGCGACATAGACCAAGAGCTTGTTCTTGATTTTAACGGTGGCGCGGTGGGCCATCGAAATCGCTTTGGCGGCGGTCGTGGCCAGCACCTGCCCAAAGCCGCTGGTTTCACCGGCGGATATACGCCCACCGTCGTAGACGCTACGGCCGGGCTGGGCCGGGATGCGTTTCTTCTGGCGTCGCTGGGCGCGAATGTCATCTTGTTGGAGCGTTCGCCCGTGGTCCACGCGCTTTTGGAAGACGGTCTGGCAAGAGCACGCGCCGCAGGACCAGAGGTCGCGGCGATCGTCGCACGCATGACGCTGCTGCACGGGGATGCCAGGTATCTTTTATCGGGTCTGAAAGCGGACGTCGTCATGGTCGATCCGATGCACCCGTCTCGCAAGAAATC
>CAITZE010000256.1 GCA_903896775.1 uncultured bacterium | reverse complement strand
CGAAGCCCAGCTCGAACCCGAACTCGCCAAAGCCAAAGTCGGCGAAACAGTGCAGTTCGAGCGCCTGGGATATTTCTGCCGCGATCCGGATGCTGGCTTGGTCTTTAACCGTACCGTCGGCCTGCGAGACACTTACGCCAAGGCCTAATAAGGGCTCTCGCTGTACGCGAGCAGTTGGGCGTCTTACCCGCGCGAACTTCCTTATGTTCTTGCGCCGGTTAGTTGCAACCGGCGGCGAAGCCATGCGTTTATGACGTGCCGGGGAGAGGATTGGGCTCAAAGTTGTCGAGGGAGAACAATGACCCAAAATACGCAAGACGTTTCACTGTCGACCTGTAAAGCGATACGCTCGGATGCCGAGAAGGAAGCGCTTTACTTCAATACCGTCACGCTCGCGCGGTTCATGCGCGCTTGCTACGGCCCCGATGCTGCTCAGCAGGCCGAGCGCCATGTGCATGCCTATATGGAAATCAAAGAGCAGGAAATTGCCGGCATCTGGAAGCGGGTGGTCGCCCATATCCGTGGGGTCCAAGAAATCGAAGACCAACGCCGCATCGTCAAGGTGCCGAAGCCGGTCACCGTCAAAAGTAGCCTGTAGCCTCTTGCGCTTTCACCGCGGAACCCTCAATACGTAAACGATTAAATCGTTCACTTTGAGAGGGACGCCGGTCATGTCCTCGATCTATGTCGCCTTCAGCCCGCTCATGCAGGAGTGGGGCTCTGACGTCGGCGTTAGCAAGCATCTTTATAAAGTCGGCTTCACGGACGACGAACCCAAGGATGCGATTCAAGCCCTGAACGACGAAGGCTATGCCGGCCATAAAGACTGGCAATTGACCGGTGCACGGCCGCTGGCCGGCCTTGATCAACCCGCGCTTCTGACCCGGCTGGCCGAGCGCCAAAAGGTCATCGATCCGCTGTATTACCCCAAGATCAAAGGTGCCAAGGACATCGTCAAACTCGAGCAGCGCAAGGTCGAAGCTAACCTTGTCATTAAGCGCACCATGGAAGGCCGCGATTCCAAGGTTCCTAAGCTTAAGCCCGCCGATATGGCCGATTTCATCATGGATAGCTTGGTTTAGGGCCGCTACCAAAGCCCTGCTTTTCCCACTTACCGCGTATAAGAAATCCGCAGGCCGCCCAAAAAATAGGCGATTGCGACCCTTTGCCTATTTCAAAGCCATAGAATCACTAGGTTTTTGGAGTTGGCACAGGATATGCTTTGTATTGTTAGGTAAGTTTTTAGGAGAGCACGCGGGTGGCTTTCGACGAAATGTACGCTGCGGACGGCAGCGTTCGCCCGCCTTACGCTGGGGTCGCTAAATGGTTGGCCAGCGTCAATCCAGAGCAGCTTGAGCGCAGGCGCCTGGAGGCGGAACTGTTTTATCGCCGCGGCTGAATCACTTTCGCGGTCTATGGCGATACCCAAGGCGAAGAGCGCATCATTCCCTTCGATATCATTCCGCGCATTCTCTCGAGTGCCGAATGGTCACGGCTCTCCAAAGGTCTTGAGCAGCGCGTGCGCGCGCTCAACATGTATCTCGCCGATATTTACGGCAAACAAACCTGCGTCAAAGCCGGCATCGTGCCTGAGGATCTGGTGTGGCGGAATCCTGCCTACCGTCCTGAGATGGCGGGCGTTGCTGTGCCGCACGGTGTTTATGTGCATATCGCCGGTGTCGACATTGTGCGCATCGATGCCGATGATTTTTATGTGCTGGAAGACAATGCGCGCACGCCGTCGGGCGTTTCCTCCCTGCTCGGTGGCCGCGAGATTTGTTTCCGCCTCATGGCCGATCTTTACGGCGCGCATAAAGTGGCACCTGTCGATAACTATCCCGACGAATTGGTGAGCACGTTACGCTCTGTGGCGCCACGTGGCACCACGGACAACCCCACAGTCGCAATGCTGACACCGGGTCAGTTCAATTCGGCCTATTACGAGCATTCATTCCTCGCCGACAAAATGGGCGTGGAATTGGTTGAAGGCCGCGATCTCTTTGTACGCGATGCTTGTGTCTACAAGCGCACGACCGAAGGCCCCAAGAAAGTCGACGTGCTTTATCGCCGGGTCGATGACGACTTCATCGATCCCTTGGCCTTCAGGCCGGATTCCATGTTGGGTGTGCCGGGCCTGTTTGGCGCTTATGCAGCTGGTAATGTTACGCTCGCAAACGCGGTCGGCACCGGCGCTGCCGACGATAAAGCGATCTACACCTACATGCCCGAGATCGTGAAGTTCTTCCTCTCGGAAGAGCCGATCTTGAAGAATGTGCCGACGTGGCGTTGTCGCGATCCCAAAGACTTGAGTTATGTGCTCGACCATTTGCCAGAGCTCGTGGTGAAGGAAGTCCACGGTTCCGGCGGATACGGCATGCTCGTGGGTCCGCAATCGAGCAAAATGGAGATCGAAGATTTCCGGGCGCGTCTAAAAGCCAGCCCTGAAACCTACATCGCTCAACCAACATTGGCGTTGTCGACCTGTCCGTCGTTTGTGAACAGCGGTGTCGCGCCGCGTCACGTAGACTTGCGGCCCTTTGTTCTCACCGGAGCCAACGGCATGAAGATTGTTCCCGGCGGTCTCACGCGTGTTGCCATGCGTGAAGGTTCGCTTGTGGTCAATTCAAGCCAGGGCGGTGGCACCAAAGATACCTGGGTGGTGGAGCTGTAAATGTTAAGCCGCACCGCTGATAATCTGTTTTGGCTGTCGCGCTATGTCGAGCGCGCCGACTACCTCGCACGCATTCTGGAAACCACGTCGCGGCTTTCAGTTCTGCCGGCGGCTTATGCCGGCGATAGCAACGAATGGACCCGCGCGCTGGCAACGGCAGGGTGCCTCAACGCTTTTCTTGCTATTTACGAAAAGCCCACAGCGGAAACGGTCACAGAGTTTTTGGCGTTCTCCGAGCAAAATCCATCATCCATTCGCCGCTGCTTGGAAACCGCACGCTTCAATGCCCGTGCCGTGCGGACCGCGTTGACCCAAGAAACATGGGAAACCATCAACGGCGCCTGGCTGGATTTGCAGAAGATGGACGAACGGGACATGGTTACCAACCGCATCTCGCGTTTTACCGAATGGGTAAAGGACGTAGCTTTGCGCATCGATGGCTCCGGCTACCGGACCATGTTGCGTAACGATGCTTATTGGTTTTTGCGTCTCGGCTTCTTTACAGAACGCGCCGACAACACCGCGCGCATCCTCGATGTGAAATACCACATCCTATTGCCGGAAAGTTCGGCCGTGGGCGGTGGCCTCGATTATTCGCAATGGACGGCGATCTTGCGGTCGGTCAACGCACTCACGGCGTATCGCTGGGTTTATCGCGAAAGCTTGAAGCCCTGGCTGATCGCCGATCTCTTGATTCTCAACGAAGAGCTGCCGCGTTCGCTGGCGTCTTGCTACAAAAATATCGTCGAGTGCCTGGATAGTCTGGCCGGCGCTTATGGCCGGCAAGGCAAAGCCCAACGCCAAGCGCGCACAATCCGCACTTCATTCGAAAACAGCGTCATCGATCAGGTCTTCCAGACCGGTCTGCACGAATTTTTGACCAGCTTCATCGCCGACAATAACCGCGTCGGCGCTGCGATCATCGAACAATACCTTTAAACCCCCGGCGATCATGCGCATTCGAATTCAGCATCGTACTGCGTATATTTATGAGGAGCCGGCTGCCGCTATCATTCAGGTGCTGCGGTTGACGCCGCGCAACCACGAAGGCCAGCGCATACGCTATTGGCGTATTGATATGGATCAAGACGTCCAAATGCAAAGCGGCGAAGATGCCTTTGGCAACGTCGTTCATAATATATGCTTCACTCGACCTTTAGATGATCTCACCGTTACTGTGCAGGGCGAAGTCGAAACCCATGAGACGCATGGTGTCGTCAAAGGCACGATGGAGCGGTTTCCACCCGGCCTGTATTTACGCGAAACGCCGCTCACGCAATCTGATGTCGCGCTGCGCAAATTCGCGCGCGACCGCGCCGGCAAAGGTGCTGTTCTCGATCAGCTTCATAAATTGATGGAAGCGATTCACCGCGAGATGGAATTCAATACCAAGCCCACGGATGTAGAGACACCGGCCGCCAAGGCTTTTGAGCTCAGAAGCGGCGTCTGTCAGGACTTCTCGCATATTTTCATCGCGGCCGCTCGCAGTCTGGATATTCCCGCACGGTACGTCGGGGGGTATATGTTGCGGACCGACGGTCAAATCCGCCAGGAAGCCGGCCACGCCTGGGCGGAGGCTTACGCCCCCGATATCGGTTGGATCGGCTTCGATCCTGCCAACAATCTCTGCCCGTCTTTGACCCACGTTCGCGTGAGCGCTGGGCTCGATTACCTTGGGGCGGCCCCCGTTCGCGGCAGCCATCAGGGCGGAACAGCGGAACGCCTGGAGACCACCATCATGGTCGAGCATATCGGCGCCCAGCATCAGCAACAGCAGCAGCGCTGATATCTCAAATTTGTGCGCTTCACGCCAATGGGATATAAGCCTGTGACCAAATTTGGGAGCGGGATTGCCGGATGACCTATTGCGTTGGAATATTGCTGAAAGACGGGCTGGTGATGATCTGCGACACGCGTACCAACGCGGGCGTGGATAATGTCGCCAGCTTCCGCAAGCTGCACATTATTGAGGAGCCTGGTGAGCGCGTTATCGCCCTGGCAAGCTCCGGCAACCTTTCCATCACCCAGTCGATTGTCAGCTTGCTGACCGAAGGGGTGCCGGACCCAGAGACCGGCGAAGTGGAAACTCTCGCCAAAACACCGACCATGTTCAAGGCAGCGCAACTTGTGGGACGCGCAGTGCGCGAGATCTACCGCATCGACGGCGTCAGCATGGAGCAGCAAGGTGCGCGTTTCGATGTCTCGCTGTTGCTGGCCGGACAGATCAAAGGGCGGCGCTTGCGCCTTTTCATGATTTACGCCGCTGGGAATTTCATCGAAGCCACGCCCGATACGCCATTCCTGCAAATCGGCGAACACAAGTACGGTAAGCCGATCCTCGATCGCGCCGTCAAATACAACACTGAGCTTTATGATGCGCTGAAGGTTGGATTGATTTCTGTGGATTCCACCATGCGCTCCAATCTAGCAGTAGGCTTGCCGCTGGATCTGATGGTGCTGCGGCGTGACGCCTTCCAGACTGAACTTACGTATCGCATCGAACAGGGCGAGCCTTACTTCGAGGATTTGCGTCAACGCTGGTCCGAAGCCTTGCGCGCCACCCATCAAGCCATTCCCAAGCCGCCCTACACCAAGAAGGTGTGAGTGCCCATGAAGGGCGTGTCATCGGGCGTGTCATGACGTTAGGGCGTACACAATCCACTTCTTATGCCGATAAAGCGCGGTTGCCGGCCAAGCCCGGCGCCAACCCGCCTGCTGTGATTCTGGTCGAGCCGCAGTTGGGCGAAAACATCGGCACCACGGCGCGAGCAATGATGAACTGTGGCCTCGCGGACTTGCGCTTGGTCGATCCCAAGGAAGATTGGTTAAGCGAGAAAGCCGTCGGTGCGTCATCCGGCGCCGGCGAAATTTTGCAAAAAGCACGGCGCTTCACCAAAGTCGAAGACGCTATCGCCGATCTTGAGACTGTTTACGCCACAACCGCGCGCCGCCGCGAAATGGTCAAGACGGTCATGACGGCACGTGCCGCCGCGGCCGATATGCGCACGCGTTCGGAAGCGGGGCATCGCCTGGGACTTTTATTTGGGCGCGAGCGCATCGGGCTGACCAATCATGAGCTCGGCCTTGCCAACACCTTGGTTGAGATTCCCATGAACCCGGAACACTCCTCGCTCAATCTCGCGCAGGCAGTGTTGGTCGTGGGATACGAGTGGTTCCAGGCCGGCTATGACGGCCCTGACGCTGTAACGACCTACAACAAGACCATGCCGGTCACCAAGGAGTTGCTGCAGGAACTGTTCGACCATCTGGAGCAGGAATTGGACCTTTG
>CAITZE010000255.1 GCA_903896775.1 uncultured bacterium | reverse complement strand
TTCCGGGCGCAGATCGAGACCGAAGGTTTCAACGCCCTGTTTGGCGAAAGCGCGCGCGTGGTAACCGGGACCGCAGGCGATCTCAAGCAATGAACGGAGCGCACGCCCATTCAGGCGCGCATATTCGCTGAATACAAATTCCACTTCACGGCTGATGTCGCGTCTGAAGGCGATATCATAGTAACCGGCGCGGGCGTAAACCTCGTTGAACTCGGCCATTAACAGAACCCGGTGACGCCGGCTTCCCCCAGTACATCCCAACTGATGCGTGAGCATGCCAGTCGCGCGGCAAAAATCAATTGATAAAGCGGTGTGAATGCGCCGCCGAGGTAAGGGATGGGACGAAGTCCTGATTTAAGGGCGGCGTTTTCTCCACCACCGCAGCACTGTGACAGTGGCTTTGCGGGTGAATCTGCGAACGCCGGGAAGGTCGATGGCCAGTACGGCTAGTCCCACCGGAATCATCCAAAAGCCCAAGATGGGCAGGAAACCAAGCGATCCGCCGAGCACCAGAAGCGCACCGACTGCGATGCGGCCAGCTCGAGACTTCGGAAGATTATCGCGGTGAAAAACACGACGCATGCGCATATGAAGTGTCATGAAGTCCGGGCCTGCGCTTTCAGAATGCTTTGATGACGTCAGCCTTTCATGAGAGTGCAATAGGGCTGGCGAAATACCCTTATCTCTAAAAGGCTTATGAGTTTTGCTTGGCGACCGAAGTCAGATAAGCTACAACGGTTACGTGTGACTATGGGATGAAAACCCAACCTCCTGATCTCCAGAACGGAGACTGTTATGTTTAGTTCGTTGAGCGTTAGTTCCGTCCGGGAAAAGTCATCGGTCCCCGGCTTTAATCAAATATTGATGGGATTGCGCCACATCCTACGTAGAAGAGCGGCGTCATGACTTTCACAGTAACGCAAATTCTTGGTCTTACGACCACCCAGGTCGGCTCGTTTACGACAACGCAGCTGGGCTTATCCTTGCGGTCTTATTTTTGGGAGCCGGGGCGTCGCCCGTGCAGGCTCAAGTCATCAGACAGTACGGCATAGCCCTCCCGTCATTCTTCTTTTCGGCAGGCGAACAGCGGGCGCGCGATGCCTGTGCTCAGGAACTCCCCACTTGCAGGGCTTCCGTGCGCGCCGAAATGGACCAGGAAAAGGCCTTATCTATGGTTATTCCCTGGATCATTGTGGGCGTCGGCATACTGATTGCGCTGTTTCACTTGCGCGCGCAGGAAAAGAAAAAAGCTCAAGCCCGTGCGGCGGCGCGCAGGCATCACGATCCTGGCGCATTTCGAAAGCTGGACCGCGATCGCAATGCCAAATCCGGCAACGAGGATGAGCCGGAAGATATCGATTAGTTCGCGCCGATCACTTTTTTCAGAAAGGCGGCCCCAAACTGCGCGCCGTCGCCGTCGATTCCGTGCTGCAGGCCGGGCACGCGATGTGACTCGTATGGTACACCGACGCTTGCCAAAGCTTTTACAGCTTCACTCATGGCTCCAAACGGAACGACCTGATCGGCGTCACCGTGAACCAGCGCCACGGGCGGCTTGGATTTGATCTCAGCCGCTAAATGATCAGATCCCGTGAGGGCGCCGGAGTAGCCGAGAATTCCGCCGATCTGTTTTTCACGCCGCAGGCCGACGTGCAGCGCCATCATCGTACCTTGGGAAAAACCGAGCAAGGCGAGGCGGCTGGCGTCCAGCGCGTGATGATCAAGAACCTGATCCAAATATGTATTGAGGACCGTCGCTGCGGCTGCTGTGCCGGGCCGTAAGGCGCGAAAAGCGTCGGCCAGGTATTTCGGGTCGCGCATCATGGTCACAGGGTCGTAACCGGCGAGACCGAACCACTGATAACCGCCCATCATGCCGCCTTCAAGCAGGTGAGGGGCGTTCGGTGAATAGAAGATGGTGTCGGGCAGCACACGGGCGAAAAACGGTGCGAGACCTATCAAATCGTCGCCGTTAGAACCGTAGCCATGCAGAAGCACCACAATGGAAGCAGGCGTCTTACCTGATGCCGGCATCTGCACCGGTCCTTTTAAGGCATCGATCTTGGCCATGTGAACCTCGATGGAATAAGTTATTCTCTGGCGAATCTGGATACAGGGATTTCGAGATCGTGACCAGCCGTTACCCTATGCGTTATTCATCCGCACGGCACAGCCATGTCTGAGCGCAATACCGTGCTTTTCGCCAATGGTGCTTTCTATGCAGCCTTCGCGGGTCGTGATGCGGCAGCCATGGAGCAAGTCTGGGCCAAAGACAAAACAGTGAGTTGTAGTCACCCCGGCTGGCAGCCCCTCATGGGGCGTGCCGAGGTGATAGCCAGTTGGCGCTCAATTCTGGCTAACCCTTCCGCACCCGGCATTTCCTGCAGGCAAGAGCGAGTGGCGATCTATGGCGATTGCGCTGTGGTCACGTGCATTGAGCAAATCAGCGACGGCAAAGGTCAGGATGAATTTCTCGCCGCGACAAATATTTTTGTCCGTGCAGGCAGTATTTGGGCGATGGTTCATCACCAGGCGGGGCCTGTGAACATTGACCCGCAATCGTTGGAAGAAGAAGAAAAGCCAGCGTTGAACTAACGGCGTTTCAACGGACGCGGAGTTATCCGTGCTCGGCTTGATTTTGCTCAGGCGCAGGCAGCACTTCTGAAGCCTGCTCCGCTGGAGCGTCGGCTACCATTTTGTTCTCAGACGTGGCGCTATCGTGAGATTCCTGCGGCGAATCCACGGGATCTTCGTCGGCGTCTTCGTCGAGGATGGTCGGCGGAGGCGCGCCCTTGCCGCCATAAGGGTCCACCAGTAAGAACGCAGGTGTGAATCCGCCGAAAGCGATCACGTTCTCGGCGATGTCCATCTCCGCAATGCCATGCGGATTACGGCGCGTTTTACGGGCGCGGTCTTCGGCGCCGCGCGCGTCGCTATTGCGGTCGGCGCGGGAACGGTCTCGGTCCTTGCGCGGTCGGTCTTTGCGTTCGCGTGGGTTACTATCCCGCGGAGATTCGCTGGTCGGCGCGGCAGTCTCGGCTTCGGGAGCGGCGTCTTGAATAACGACTGCTTCCGCCGCGACAAAAGCCTGCGCCGATGCTTCTTCGGCTGCTACTTCGATGGGTTGTTCAGCGACGGGTTGTTCAGCGACGGGTTGTTCAGTCGCAACCGATTCACTCTTACGGGGCGTCTTTTCACGCCCGCGCCCGCGACCGCTCTCACGGCCGCCACGCGCAGGACGGCCTTTGCCTCGGCCACGGCTGGTATCGCCCTCATCAACGGAGTCCGGCGAGACGGTCAAGTCTGCTAACTCGGGCAGAACCAGCGGCGGAATGGGTTGCTTCAGCAATTTCTCGACCGCGCCGAGCAGACGCGCATCGCCGGGTGTCGCCAAGGTATAGGCATGGCCCGCTTTACCGGCACGGCCCGTACGGCCGATGCGGTGAATATAGTCTTCGGCATTCACAGGTACGTCGAAGTTGATGACATGCTTCACGTCCGAGATATCCAACCCGCGTGCCGCAACGTCCGAGCACACCAGCAGTTCGGCTTCGTTGGCTTTGAACTTCGCCAGCATCTCGTTGCGCTTGGATTGCGGCATATCGCCGTGCAGGGCGACGACGCTGAAGCCATGCTTCTCAAGTGACTTAAAAAGAATGTCCACGTCCTTCTTGCGATTACAGAAAATGAAGGCGTTGTGGACTTCTTTGGCGCGCAGGATGCGGCGCAGGGTTTCGCGTTTGTCTAGCGTCCGGACCGTGACCAAGCCTTGTTAGATGGTGGTGGCAGCCGAGGCTGCCGGCGTCACCGCGATCTCTTTCGGATTCATCAGGAACTGATCCGCAAGGCGGCGGATTTCTTTGTCCATGGTCGCCGAGAAGAATAGCGTTTGGCGCATCTTTGGGAGCAGGCTGACGATACGTTCCACGTCGGGAATGAAGCCCATGTCCAACATGCGATCAGCTTCGTCGATGACCAGGATCTTGGCGTCGTTGAGCAGAATGCGGCCGCGTTCGTAAAGGTCAAGCAGACGGCCTGGTGTCGCGATCAAGACGTCGACGCCGCGATCAAGGGCCTTTTCCTGGTCGGTGAAGGACCCCCCACCGATCAGCAATGCCATCGAGAGCGGATGGTATTTGCCGTACTTGATGAAATTCTCGGCGATCTGCGCGGCCAGTTCGCGGGTCGGCGCAATAATCAGCGAGCGCGGCATACGCGCCTTGGAGCGCCCATCGGCAAGAATATCGATCATGGGCACAGTGAAGGCGGCCGTCTTGCCGGTGCCGGTCTGGGCCACGCCTAAAACGTCACGACCCATCAGTACGACGGGGATCGCTTGGGCCTGAATGGGGGTCGGCGTCAGGTATCCGGCGTCTGTGACGGCTCTTAAGGTATCCGGCGATAAGCCGAGGTCTGCAAATTCCATGGGGTCGGAAAATCTCCGTCGCGGTACATGTTGGGCTGCATAAACATTCCGCCAGAATGGCGGGCAGCGCGGCGCGACAGGTTCACGGCGCGGCATAATAGGTGTTAGTTTGCGGGTGTCAACGCCCGAAGCCCGGTAAACGGCCTGGAAATGCTTGGATTTCCCAGGATTCTGCGTGGTTTAAGAGGGTAATGAAGGTTTTAAGCCATGACCCGATCCAATCGTCTGGTACTTTTACCCGGCCTTTTATGTG
>CAITZE010000254.1 GCA_903896775.1 uncultured bacterium | reverse complement strand
GTCCTATACGAGTTTCCTGCCGGTGAACGGTGGCCTTTTGGTGCCGGCTTTTGACGCACCCAGCGACGCCCGCGCCGCCGATATGCTGGCCGAAGTTTTCCCCGATCGCGTCATTCGGCTCGTGCCGGCGGGGCTTTTGACGGAGGCCGATTTTCCGCTGACCAGCCTTGCCGTGCCACATCCGGCTCGACTTCTGGAACGCGACCGCGCGACAGTTTTGCCGCGCTCAGCCTGGTCACAGCCGGAAACCGATGCCGAAGGCGTTTTGCAGCACTATGCCGACATGGCGGGTGGAGAACGCTGATATCCCGTTATTGCGCAGCAGGCTTAGCCGCAGGCTCTACGGCCGGCGGTGCATTGATCAATTGCCAGAAGCGATTGCGCAGCGCGACGGCTGCTGGTGGCGGCGACAACTCGTCAATCACCCGCAGCTTGATAAGATCCGGCATTAGACCGCTGTCGGATTTGATCTCGGGCTTCACGTAAAGCGCCGAGCCAGAAACTGCATTGCCGAACCCTTTGGAGTTGGTCAGCCGTGCGGCCACTTCGGGGCGCAACAGATAATCGATGAAGCGCAAAGCATTGGCGGCGTTGGCGGCGGTCTTCGGCACCGCAAGTAAATCGTACCACACCACCGTGCCTTCTTTCGGCAGGACATAACGGATGTCATTGGCGAGCCCAGCGGCACGCGCTTTACCGCGCGCCTGATAGACATCACCCGACGTCGCCAAAGCCAAGCAGACGTTACCGGCCGCAAGGTTGTCGATGATGTCTTCGCTGGAGAATTTCGTGATCGACGGGCGGATGGTTTCCCACAGCCGGGTCGCAGCATCCGTATCTTCGATCTTGGCGGATCCCGGCGGCAGGCCGAGGTAAGTCAGCGCGATGGGGAAAACACCGGTCGGGCTATCGATCACCTGAATGCCGCAGTCTTGCAGCTTGGCGGCATTAGCCGGATCGAATAGCGCCGCCCAACTATCCGGCGCGTTATCGGCGCCCAAACGTTCGCTAACTTTGGCGGCATTAAAACCAAGGCCGATGGTGCCCCACAAAATCGGGATTGAATGCGCGTTGCCGCCATCGTAGATCGCCGTGCGCGCGGCCATCGCCGGATCGATGTTGCGACCGTTGGTGAGATCGGCACGCGCAATCGGCTGTAATAGGTTTTGATCGGCCAACGCCTTCAGACCTACGCCCGAGGCCAGCACGATATCTTGCGTGATCCTACCGGCAGCGGCTTCATCCAGGAGTTGCTCGTTGGTGTCGTAATGATCTACGACAACATTAATGCCGGTCTCGGCATTGAAATCCTTGAGCACATCGGCGTCGATCGCATTGCTCCAAGCCAGCAGGCGGATTTGATTGGTAGGCGTCGGCGCGCCCGCCGGCGGGCTTGCCGCCACGGGGGCCTGGGGCAAAACATCAGGCGTGGGCGCCACAGCCAGGAATGTCGCCCAGCCCGCGATCAAAATCAGGCTCAAGACAAACGCCAAGGTCCAGCTGCGAAAGCGGCGGCGGCCTGGCGTTTGTGCGGGACGTGACGGGGGATTGGGGGGTACGGGCTTAATCATTGGGAGACCTTTTCCCGGTTTTGCGGCGGGGCTGCAAGTTCAAACGACCGGGCGGGGAAAATGGCCTCAAGCTCTTGTGCCTGTGCCCTACCCCCGTTACCTAAGGACGATGACCCAAGGATTTGCCTGCGATGTGACCCATAAGACGGTGTTGATCACCGGCGCCGGGCGGCGCATTGGCCGCGCCTTGGCTGAAGATCTTGGCGCAGCCGGATGGCGGGTAGCCGTGCATTACCACCATTCTTCCGACGAAGCCGACCAAGTCGTGGCTGCGATTGTTAAAAGCGGCGGTACCGCCGCGACCGTGCAGGCGGATTTAGGCGACGCGGCTTCGGTTGCGCGCCTTGTGCCTGCCACCACGCGCGCGCTGGGGCCGCTCGGGTGCCTCATCAACAACGCGTCGATTTTCGAACGCGACGAAATCGCCACCGCCACAATCGAATCCTGGGACAGTCATATCGCCGTCAATTTGCGTGCGCCGTTCTTCCTCGCACAGGCCTTCGCCGCTCAAGTGGCCGCCGGGGATCGCGGCGTTATCGTTAACGTGATCGACGAGCGCGTCTGGAATCT
>CAITZE010000253.1 GCA_903896775.1 uncultured bacterium | reverse complement strand
TGAGAGCATCGTGGCGATCACCGCCGCCATGCCTTCCGGCACCGGCCTCGACCTGTTCCAAAAGCATTTCCCGAAACGTTTCTATGACGTCGGTATCGCCGAGCAGCACGCCGTGACTTTCGCCGCCGGTATGGCGACCGAAGGCATGAAGCCTGTCGCAGCTATTTATTCCTGCTTCCTACAGCGCGCCTACGACCAGATCGTGCACGACGTTGTCTTGCAGAGTCTGCCCGTGCGCTTTGCCATCGACCGCGCCGGCCTTGTCGGCAACGACGGCCCGACCCATGCCGGTAGCTTCGATATCGCCTACCTCACCTGCCTGCCCGGCATGGTGGTGATGGCGGCAGCCGACGAAGCCGAATTGAAGCATATGGTCGCGACGTCGCTCAGCATCGACGATCAACCGTCCGCCTTTAGATTCCCGCGCGGCGAAGGCACCGGCGTTGCCCTGCCAACTCGCGGCCAAGTCCTGCCCATCGGCAAGGGCCGGATTATGCGTGAGGGCGGAACGATTGCGATCTTGTCGCTCGGTGGACGCCTGGGCGAATGCTTGATGGCCGCCGAAGAACTCGCCGCACGCGGCTTGTCCACCACGGTCGCCGACGCACGCTTCGCCAAGCCCTTGGACGAAGACCTGATCACCCAGCTCGCGCGTCACCACGACGTGCTGCTGACCATCGAAGAAGGCTCCATGGGCGGCTTCGGCTCCCATGTCCTTGGCCATCTCGCCCAAAGCGGTATGCTCGACAACGGCCTTAAGGTCCGCACCATGACCTTGCCCGACCGCTTCGTCGATCACGCCAAGCCCGACGAGCAATATGACGACGCCGGGTTGCAATCGCGTCACATCGTCGAGATGGCGGTGCGGGCGCTGGGCATGGGTAAAACCAAACACATTCGGGAAGTGGCGGCGCGGCGTTCGCGCTAAGCCTGCCCCCTTCGCAAAGGTCACGCGCATGGGCCTGGCGCAAACCAATACCATTATTGCCGCGCCGGGCGCATCGGACCTCGATTTCATCCGCGCCAAAGTGCAAGCGGCTGGCTCGTCGTTTTACTGGGCCATGCGGTTCCTGCCGCCGCAAAAGCGCGCCGCTCTGTTCGCGATTTATGCCTTCTGCCGCGAAGTCGACGACATCGCCGACGGCAACCTGAGCCGCGAAGACAAGGTCGTTGCCCTCGACCGCTGGCGGCGCAAAATAGAAGACCTTTATGCGGGCCGCGCCGGCGACGAGATCACCCGCGCGCTTGCGCCTGCTGTTGTCACTTACAAGCTGCGCAAGAAAGACTTCATCGCCGTCATCGAAGGCATGGAGACGGATGCGCGCGGGCCCGTTGTGGCGCCGTCCCTCGAAGAACTCGACCTCTACTGCGACCGTGTCGCCTCGGCTGTGGGCCGTTTGTGCATTCACGCGTTCGGTGAACCCACGCCGGCGGGCGAACGTGTCGCCGACCGCCTGGGCCGCGCACTGCAACTCACCAATATCTTGCGCGATGTCGATGAAGACGCCGAGATCGGGCGCCTTTATCTGCCGGTGGAATACCTCGCCCAGGCCGGCATTACCGCGACATCGCCGCTAGAAGTCGCCGGCGACGAGCGCCTGCCGCAAGTTATCGCTGCAGTCGGCGCGATGGCCGAACAGGCTTTCGCTGACTCCGAAGCCGCACTCACGCTTTGCAATAAAGATGCCGTACGTCCCGCCGTCATCATGATGCGCGTTTATCGCCAGCATTTGGACCGCTTGCGCGCAAACGCCTGGAAGCCCGTACCGCCGCTGCGCGGGCTTGCGCGCTTGAAGGCCAACGTGTCCAAACTCTGGACCGCCATACACACCGGCTTGTTTTGAAAACCGTGTCTGATCCACGTGTTCACATTATCGGCGCCGGGGTTGCGGGTTTAGCCGCCGCCGTACGCTTGCGGCATCTTGGCGCTAATCTCACGGTGTATGAAGCCGCGCCGCGCGCGGGCGGACGTTGCAGGTCTTATCACGACCCGCATCTCGATTGCGTGATCGACAACGGCAATCACCTGTTGATGAGCGGCAACACAGCGGCCATGCAGTACCTCGCCGAGATCGGCGCAAGCGACCGTATCACCGGACCCGACGATGCTGCATTTCCCTTTGTCGATGCCGTCACTAAAGCGCGTTGGACCGTACAACCTGGCGCGGGCGTGATCCCCTGGTGGATTCTCGATAGCAGCCGGCGCGTGCCGAACACAAAAATCAGCGATTATTTTTCGACGCTTCGCCTGCTCAGCGCAGGACAGAGGAGCACCGTGGCCGATTGCATCGGCACGACCGGCGCGCTTTATCGCAACTTCTGGGAACCGCTGACGGTCGGCGCGATCAATACCGCGCCCGAGCAAGCCTCGGCCGCCTTGATGCGTCCCGTCTTGATGGAAACCTTCCTGCGCGGTGCCGCCGCCTGTAAGCCGCGCATCGCGCGCAACAGCCTCGCCGATATGCTGATCGATCCGGCGCTGGAGAAACTTTCCGCGGCCGGTGCCACGGTGCACTTCAGCACACGTATCCGCGCGCTCACTTTCAACAGCGGCAAAATTGCGGCGATTGAAACCGACGCAGCCTCCATTCCTGTCGCCGCGCAAGACCTCGTGATCCTCGCCGTGCCGCCGTGGATCGCCGAGACACTGGTGCCCGGACTGAAAGTGCCGCCGCCGGGCGAGCCCATCGTCAATGTACATTACCGCCTGCCGCGCGCTGTGACGGCACCTGGCGGCGTACGCATCGTCGGTGTCATCGGCGGCCTCGCCCAATGGGTCTTCGCGCGCAGCAACCCCGACCTCGCCTCTGTCACCATCAGCGCAGCCAGCGG
>CAITZE010000252.1 GCA_903896775.1 uncultured bacterium | reverse complement strand
CTTGAGCGCGTGCAGGCTGTGTTGAATTATATCGACGGCGAGCTGATCGATCGCAGAGGCGGCCAAGTTATGCGAGACCTCTGGTCGACGGTCGCCGACTATTTGGAGAAGGTACAGGAAGCTTCGGTTGCGGCGTGAAGGGGTCGGCCAATAATCCCAGAGGCCCGGATCTTACCCGCCTTTGTATTCGTATTTTCCGGTCTTCCTGGCTCCTACATAGGCGATCAAACCGTGCGCCTTAAGATGCGCGATATCGCGCTTGGCAGTCTTCTCAGTGACATGCCATCGTCTCGCGATGTCGGCAGCCATAATTTTCACTTCTCGCCGCAACGTGGTCAAAAACCATACCTGCCGCTGGTTCAGGTCTTTCGGCCAGGAATTTATAAGGACATTTATAGGGACATTTACGGCTGCAATCTCGGCCAGGGTCGGTACTGTTTCGAGTGAGCCGCTCATCTGTTCTGGCGATAAAACATAGGGGGAAAGGTAGTCATGGCCGCTGAGTTTGAGGAGTAGCACCAGGACCGCCGGATAACACTGAGCGAGCATCAAGATATGGGCCATTCGCGGGGGGTTTCGACCGCTATACCACTTCTTGATCGTGGCCACGGCGATCCCTGTTTTGAGAGAAATGCGCTTCACTGCTGACGGAACGCCCTCATACTCCACATGCAGAATTCGGGTGATTTCCTCGGCCAGTTTTCGTTCGAAATCCACCGGCTGAACGGCGGGTAACAAGTGGTCCCCTTTTACAAAAGACATTTTCTCTACTCCTTGGTTAGGATTCCAAGGAGCAATGTTCGAAATTGTGCGGTTGCCCCGCGAGAGAGCTTTGTTATTTGGGAGAGAACGTGCGCACGCGGGATCAAGAAGTTTCAATCGGACAGAATTCGGATAGATCGGAATACCGTCGCGCGGCGATGTACGTTCGGATGTCGACCGATCATCAAAAGTACTCGACCGAAAACCAAGCCGACGCGATCCGGGACTACGCTGTGAGGCGCAGCCTAGAAATTGTCAGAACTTACTCGGACTCCGGGAAGAGCGGCCTTAAGCTCGATGGTAGAGCTGCACTTCAAAGCCTCATCAGCGATGTCCAATCAGGTGTCGCCGACTACAGCATAATTCTCGTCCTCGATGTAACGCGCTGGGGTCGATTCCAAGACGCAGACGAAAGCGCCTATTACGAATACATCTGCCGCCGTGCCGGCATCGACGTGCAGTACGTGGCCGAGCAATTCGAAAATGACGGGAGTCCCGTTTCGACCATCGTTAAAGGCGTCAAACGAGCGATGGCCGGAGAATATAGTCGTGAGCTATCCACCAAGGTCTTTGCTGGACAATGTCGTTTGATCGAGCTTGGCTTCCGACAAGGTGGGCCCGCCGGTTATGGTCTGCGGCGGATTCTGATTGATGAACAACGTAATCCGAAAGGCCCACTGAAACGCGGTGAACACAAATCCTTGCAAACGGATCGCGTCATCCTAGTGCCTGGACCTCCTGAAGAGGTCGAGAACGTGCGTAAGATATACCGTGCCTTCATCGAAGAGGGACTTCAGGAAAATGAAATCGCGGCGCAGCTCAATCAGCACCGCGTGCTAACTGACCTGGGCCGTGCTTGGACGCGCGGGACCGTCCACCAAATCCTGACCAACGAAAAGTATATCGGCAATAACGTATTTAACCGGAGATCCTTCAAGCTCAAGAAAAGGCGCGTTGTCAACACGCCAGATATGTGGGTACGCGCCGATGGCGTATTCGAAGCCGTTGTCGAACCGCGGTACTTCTTTGCGGCTCAAGGCATCATCCGCGAACGCAGCCGCAAGTTCAGCAATAACGAATTGCTCGACAGACTTCGCGCCCTGCAAGACCGCAACGGTTTTCTGTCCGGCATTCTCATCGATGAAACCGACGATATGCCGTTAAGTACGACGTATGCCCATCGGTTCGGCGGTCTCACCAAAGCCTACGAACTGATCGGCTACGATGTAGGTCGCGATCTGCGCTACATCGAAGACAACCGCCATCTCAGAAAGCTCTATCCCCAAGTCATTGAGGATGTTATCCGCGATATTCAAGCCGTCGGTGGAACGGTGCGGCGTGAGGTCGCCGACGACTTCGTGGTTGTCAACAACGAGATCAAGGTCTCCCTCGTCATCAGCCGCTGCTGTCAAACGACCGCAGGATCAAACCGTTGGAAACTTCAGTTTGATACCAGCCTGATGCCCGACATCACGATCGCCGTGCGTATGGACCAGAGCAATCGGGAGATTTTGGACTATTACCTCATTCCTGCGCTCGATGTGGAAGACCCCACGATCAGACTCGCCGAAAACAACCATCTTGCACTTGATGCTTATCGTTTCGAGACGTTGGAGGCATTTTTCATGCTGACGGAGCGAGCAGCGTTATCGGAGGCTGCATGAGTAAAACCGGCCGCACATCGCAGGTGACGATGATCGCGATTGAGCGCATCAATATTCTCAATCAGCGTGCGCGTAACCAGAAGATCTTCTACGACATCGCCAGCAACATCTCCCAAGTCGGTCTCAAGCGTCCTATCACGGTGACAGCCTGCCGCTCCGGCGCCGCCGATAAAGACTATGACTTGATCTGCGGCCAAGGGCGCATTGAAGCCTTTGCGGCTTGCGGGCAAACCCATATCCCCGCCCTTATCATCGACGCCAGCGAGGAACAGGCGCTCATCATGAGCCTCGTCGAAAATCTGGCGCGACGCCAACATCGCGCGATGGATCTATTGCAAGGCGTCGAAATCCTCCAGAAACAAGGGTACGACGGGCGCACCATTGCGGCCAAAACCGGCCTGACGTTTGAGTACGTGAAGGGTATTCTCAACCTAATGGAGCGCGGTGAAGAACGGCTCCTGGCCGCTGTCGAGAACGGCAACATGCCCATCAGTCTGGCCATCAAAGTGGCAGAATCGCCCGACGGCGATCAGCGCGCTCTGCAAGAGGCGTATGAGACCAAGCAATTGCGTGGAACACGATTGCTGTTGGCGAAACGACTCATCGAAAGCCGCAAGCGCAGAGGCAAGACTTTTGCCGGTGCGCGACCTAATCACCGCGGCGGTCCAGATAAGGCGCTTTCGGCGCGCGATATCCTTAAGGTCTATCAGCGCGAAGTGGATCGAAAGCGGGTCCTCACTCGCAAAGCCGATATGGTCAATAACCGCCTGATGTTCATCACCGAAGCTCTGCGCCAGCTCTTAGCCGACGCAAATTTTTCCAATTTGCTCCGCGCCGAAGGGCTTACGACGCTTCCAAAGCCGCTGGCCGCACTGATGGATGAGAAAGGACAGCGACATGCCTAGAAAACCCGCAAACAAACGCAAGCTACCCAAGGCCGAAATCAAACTCGGATTTGACGACACGACGATTAATGTACGGATCGACCAAATCGTGCCGATTAAAGTCATCACGGCGGCCGCCCGCACAAGCCAGAAATTCAAACAAATCTTAGCCTCGATCCGGGAAGTCGGAATTATCGAGCCGCCGGCTGTAACGCCCGACAGTCAAACGCGCGGCCGGTATATCCTGCTCGACGGCCATATGCGCCTCGAAGCGCTCAAGGAG
>CAITZE010000251.1 GCA_903896775.1 uncultured bacterium | reverse complement strand
TTGCTGTTCAATGGCAGCCGGCAATCTTTAACGCCCGGCACCGGCAACCTTTCGATGCTTTACTTCGACGCCTATGCGCTCGATTTCGGCGGCCTTCAAGGCAGCTCGGATGGCCGTTATGAGAACAACCGCGAGCGCGGAACCTGGGACCTGCTGACCGCGACGCCAGACGCAGACACGTCCGCCCAGGTCGCAGCACGCATGCGTGCGGAGGGTCATCAAAGGATCGTGGAGCCGCTGAACGCCTTCGGATTCAGCTGCGTCGCCCTCGCATTCCTTTTGACCAGCTTTAATAAGCGTGGACAGACGCTGCGTATCGTCGTTGCCATCGGCGTTGTGGTTATTTTGCAGGCCGCAGCACTGGGCGCGGCCAATCTTGCCGGCAAAGATGTCCTGTTTACGCCCCTGATGTACGTTGTGGCGTTGCTCCCCATAGGCATCGGCATGTATATCATCATGAAGCCAGGTTGGCGGTTCCCCAGCCGGCAGCCTTTATCGCTTGGCGCCAGCACCGCGTAACACACAGTTCATGGTTTTTCCTTTGATACCCCGCCTTTATCATACGCGCCCCAATACGCGCCGCTCCGCAAAGGCGCGCTTGTCGATGGTCTCAACGCTGGCGATTGCCTTGGCGTTGGCGTCCAGCCTGACCTGGAGCCAGAACGCGCGCGCTGCTTTTGCGGGAGCCGAACCAGACAGCAACGCCAAAAACGAGTCGCTCCTTCAGGCCGACAGCATCAGTTATGACGACGATGCCAATACTGTCATAGCCGAAGGCTATGTCGAAATTCAGCGCGGCGACCGGATCTTGTTGGCGGACAAGGTTGTCTATAATCGCAACACCGACATTGCCACGGCGACCGGCCACGTCTCGATGATCGAGGCCGATGGAACGGTGATGTTTTTTGAAAAGGCCCAAGTCACCGGCGATTTTAAGGAAGGTCTCGCCGAGGAAGTGCGCGTCCTCATGACCGACAAGTCGCGCATGGCCGCGCGCGTGTATCGCCGCCTTCCAAGCGGAACCAGTGAATTAGAGCACGGCGTCTATTCGGCCTGCGACAGCTGCACGGGCGAAACGCCGCTTTGGCAAATTAAAGCGACGCATGTGCGCTACGATCCCGACGCGGAGATGATTTATTATCACAATGCGTGGGTGGAATTCGGCGGCGTGCCGTTGTTCTACTCACCCTATCTCGCGCATCCCGATCCGACGTCCGGTCCGAGAAGCGGTCTGCTGATGCCGACGATCGGCGCCGGCCGCAACTTGGGCTTCTCTACCAAAATACCCTATTACATTCGCATCTCGCCGGACACCGACGCGACAATAACGCCCTTCATTACAAGCGACGCCGGCAAGGGCGCGATTGGCGAGTATCGGGAAGATTTTCCTTCTGCGCGCTTGCGGATTTTCGGCAGCTTGATGGCCGACGATCCTAGCTTTCATAACGACCTTCGCGGACATCTGACCGCCACCGCCGGCTGGGACATGGATGACGACTGGCGTAGCGGCACCGACATCAACCTCGCATCCGACCGCACCTATCTGCGCCGTTATAACTTTGTGGCGCCGACATGGTTGACCAGCAATCTTTTCGCCGAGCGCTTCGGCACCAACAGCTATTTCTCGGCCAACGCTTATTACTTCCAACGTCAGCGCGCGCCCGATGCCACGTCCGGTTCTATTCCTGGCGTGCTGCCCTTGCTCAATTACAACTACACCGGCGATCCCGATTCCATAGGCGGATATTGGGACGCGGACGCAAGCGGGCTGGTCCTGATCCGTGAAGCCGGCAGCGATACAAACCGCGCCACCGCGCGGGTCGGTTGGAATTTGCCGTACACAGCATCTTACGGCGGTGTCTACACATTTCGGGCCGATGTGCGCAGCGAAGGATACTATGTTCACGACCTGACTGTGCCCGGCCAAACCAATCCATTTAGCGGCACTGCGGGGCGCGTCACGCCTGAAGCTTCACTCGAGTGGCAAATGCCCTTCGTCAGCGACAGCATGGGCTTCCATCAGATCCTTGAGCCCATCGCCATGGCCGTCGTCAGTCCCGTCGGCGGCAACAAGCCGATCATACCGAACGAAGACAGTCTCGATCTGCAGTTCGACGACACCAACCTGTTCACCATGCAGCGTTTCACGGGGCTCGATCGCGTCGAGTCAGGTGCGCGCATAAACTACGGTGTACATTGGGCGACATTCAGCCAAAGCATCGGCACGATCGATGCGCTTGTGGGCCAAGTCTATCGCTTTCACGATGATACGACGTTCGACCCCCTCTCGGGCCTGGTCGGGCACCTTTCTGATTATGTCGGTCACATCAATCTGACGCCGAGCCCCTATTTCACGCTGCAGTACCGCTTCCGCCTGGACAAGGACAACTTCGCCAGCCGCAGCAGCGAAGTTACTGCGACGATGGGTCCTGATCTGTTGCGCTTGAGCACGAGCTACCTTTTTGTGAAAGGCGGCAGTACGCCATCCAGTCCGTTAGACACCGAAGAACTTTACGTCGTGCTTTCGAGCCGGTTTTCGCAACATTGGAGCGTGATCACCAGCCACCGCCAGGATCTTGGCATCGGCGGCGGACCTATCCGCACCGAAGTCGGTGTCAATTACGAAGACGAATGCGTTGTAATCGGCCTCGATTTCGCAAAAGACGACACCCAAGACCGCGACTTCAAAAGCGGCATTGCCATCCTCTTGCGGCTTAATCTGAAGACGATCGCCGATGTGAAGTTCAATACCGACGTGGGCTCGCAGCATTAGCGCCCGGCCTTTTACGGGGCTTTCCAAAGAAATCACCACCAAAGCATTGAGTTAGCTGCCTTATTTCCCCACGCCGATGGCTAGTTTTCGCCATCGTTCCCGCGTATGTTACGCCCGCTATCCTCTCGGCAAGGATTTTGGTTGTAGTGACAATGGTGAAACGCGTTTCTCGTCCTTTCGGTTTTCTGCTGGCTTTAGCTTGCGCCGCGAGCGTTGTGCCGGTTTCGGGCGCTATCGCGGCCCAGTTTGGCGCCTCCGCTCCGGGAGCGCCCCAGATCGGCTCCTCCCTGTCCGCGACTCAAGCGCCCACCCCAGGCGGCATGACAATCGCCGCCGTGGTGAACGAAGACATCATCACAGTGTTCGACGTGCAGTCGCGTATGAACCTCGTCATCGCGACATCGGGCTTCGACGACACACCGGAGATGCGCCGCCGTCTGACGCCTCAAATCATCGACGCTCTTATCGAAGAGCGCCTCAAGTCGCAGGAAGCGGCACGCCTAAAACTCAAAGTCACCGACGCCGAAATTCGCCAATCGATCGAAGGCATCGAACAACGCAACAACATGGCGCCCGGCAGTTTCCGCGGCCTGTTGGCGAGCAAAGGTGTCGACGTGACCGCGGTCAACAGCCAGATCGAGGCTGAAATAGGCTGGTCGAAGGTCGTGCGGCAAACATTTGAACGCAACGTCAATGTCAGCCCGGACGAAGTAAACGCTGTGCTCCAGCGCGCGAAATCCAACCAAGGCAAACCGGAATTCCAGGTATCAGAGATTTCGTTGCCCGTGACCTCCGCCGCGCAAGATCAGGTCATGCGCGATCTGGCTAACCGCCTGGTCTTGCAAGCACGCGGCAGCACGCCGTTTCCAGCCTTAGCGCAGCAATTCTCACAAGGCCCGACAGCTGTGTTGGGCGGCGATCTCGGCTGGGTCGTACGCGGCGAGATGGAGCCGGAACTAGACGAAGCGATCACCCATATGGAGAACAATCAAATCTCCGATCCCATCAGGACGGCCACTGGCTACCACATTCTCGCGCTCCGCGATCGGCGCATTTCCGGTGCCGCCGATCCCAATATGGCGGTGGTTACCTTAAGCCAGATCTATTTGCCGACGGTAGGTGGACGGGCCTTCAGCGCACAGCGTCTAGCGCAGGTCACCTCTACCATCAGCGGCCTTAAAAACTGTGAAGAGATGAACAAGCTGGCGACAGAGCTTGAAACGCCGGGTTCGGGCCCGATCCCGGCGGTCTTCGTCGGCAGTCTGCCGGAAAAGGTCCGCAACGCCGTCGTCAACTTATCGCCTGGGCATACCAGCGCACCCGTAGAAGTCGGTGGCGCCAAACTGTTTGTGCAAGTCTGCAAGCGCCGCGACGATCCCGGCGTTCCCGGCACCGAGCAGATACAGAATACACTGGAGAATGAAAAACTTCAGAACCTCGCACGCCAGAAGCTGCGTGATCTGCGGCGTCAGGCTCTTATCGATGTGCGTATGTAAGGACGCGTCCAAGGACACGGCGTGACGTCACCCGTCCCTTCACAGCCTGTCGCGTCACGTGCGGCACTGGCCTTAACCATGGGCGAGCCTGCCGGCATCGGCGGCGAAATTACACTCAGAGCCTGGGCTACACGCCGCAACGATACGCCCGCTTTTTTTGCAATTGACGATGCGGCCCGCCTTGAAGCGCTCGCGGCGCGGTTTCGGATTCCTTGCCCTGTGAAGCGCATTACATCCGCAGGCGATGCTGCGGATGTCTTTGCACATGCACTGCCAGTTCTTTCTCCCGATCATCCGCTGACCGGACCGGTAACTTTAGGCTCGCCCACAGCAACCGCAGCGGCAGCCGTTATTGGGGCAATCGATCAAGCTGTGGCCCTCGTCAAATCCGGCGCGGCGTCGGGCCTTGTGACAAACCCGATCAACAAAGACAGTTTGCAGGGCGCGGGATTTCCCTATCCGGGGCATACCGAATATCT
>CAITZE010000250.1 GCA_903896775.1 uncultured bacterium | reverse complement strand
TCAGATCGAGCGCTGGGGCGTGGACGAATTGTCGCAACAACGCCGCCGGCTTATCGAAGCCGACCTGCTCGCCATCGGCGAGTACCTCAGACTATTGAAACTGCCCTAAGCTTGAGGGCTACCGCGCTCGGGCGAACATGGTCACAGAGCGGACCACGCGCACAGGCGTACGGGCCACTTGCGGCGACATCTTCGTTTTTGATTTTTTGGATTTGAGTCCGGCTTTTACGGCGATCGTCTTTACGGTTTGTCTAGGCTTACTGACAGTCACGAGAACACCCCTAGTTACTGTTGTCCGCCCGGGCCTCCACCCACCGGTCCATGTATTACAGCGCTAAACTTCGCTTGAGTCCATATCCGTTTTGTTTTCATCGGCCGGAACTTTCTCGGGGTCGATAGCGTGACGCGTGATCACCGGGAACAGCGCGAGGCTGAAAAGCAAGGTAATCGGCATCACACCGAAGACTTTGAAGCTCACCCAGGTGTCGGTGGAAAAGTTGCGCCAGACGGCTTCATTCAGCGCGGCGAGGAACAGAAAGAACAACATCCAGGCCTTTGTCAGCAGAATCCAGCCGCGAACCGTCAATTGGAAGGCCGACTCGAAAATCAATTTGATGAACAGCCGCTTTGTCACGAGGCCGGCGAACAGGATCGCCGAGAACATGAGATCGACAATAGTCGGTTTCAGTTTGATGAAAGTTTCGTCGGCGAGATAAAGCGTGAGGCCGCCGAAGACCAAAACGAACACCGCCGTCACCAGCGGCATAATCGGGATGGTGCGCATCACCGCATAGGACAACCCGAGCGCCACAACCGTCGCGGCCATGAACGCAGCGGTGCCGGTAAAAATGCCGAAGGCCGCGTTGGTTCCGAAAAACACCACCAGCGGCCCCATTTCCAAAGCAAGCTTCAACAGAGGATTCACCTTGGCGGGGGGAGTTGTCTCGGTCGCAGTCATCTCGGGTTGTTCTCCAGACTCTGAGAAGCGGTTTATAACCATCCCGACACATATAGGCCAGGGACAGGCCGCAAGCTGCTTCATATGATAGGTGAAGATCGCGGGATGTTTGAGCCATGACCACAACGCCAAAACACGACACGCTTCAGACGATGCGCCTTCTGATCAAGGGGAGGGTGCAGGGCGTGGGCTATCGCGCCTGGTGCGTGGATGCGGCGCGGCGATTGGGCGTGTTGGGGTGGGTGCGCAACCGCAGCGACGGCTCTGTCGAGGCTTTGGTTTACGGACCAGCGCCTGAGGTCAACGCTTTGATTGAGGCGTGCAAGACGGGACCCGGTCTCGCGCGTGTGACGGCAGTGAACGCCGAAGAGATGGACGAGTTCGAAGAAACGCCCGAAGGCTTTCAGCAGCGGCCGACTCACGGGCTTTAAAACCCGCAAGTCGGCGCGAAGCGCTGACTAGACCAACGCGGTTTTGAACGTCGCGAGCAGGCGGCTCCAAGCTTTCTCGGCCAATGCTTGATTGTAGACGGGCATGTCGGGCGGGCACCATCCATGCATGGTGCCCTGATAAACTTCGACTTCCGCCGGCAGCTTGGCCTTCGCGAAAGAGTCCTTCAGCACATCCTTTGCCGTCGGTTGCGACTTGTCGTCATTCTCCGCGATGCAGAAGAGATACTGCGCTTTCATCTTCGGGATCAGCAGGTGCGGGCTGTCGGGTTGATCGGTGACAAGGCCGCCGCCGTGAAATGAACCGGCAGCGCCAATACGATCCGGGCGCTCGGCCGCCGTGCGCATGGTCATGGGGCCGCCCATGCAATAGCCGGTGGTGCCCATTTTCTTGGAGGTGTCGGTTGCTGCTTGTGTATCCAGGAAGGTGGTGAAGGCCCTGGCGTCAATAACGTGAGTCTGCGGCGACAACGTGCCCATGGCCTTGATGCCGAGGTTGCGGTCGGCGTCCTTGGAGAGATCCATACCTTCCGGCAATTGCGTCGCCATGCGGTAATAAGGATTGGGAACGAGAACGGTGTAGCCGGACTCCGCCAATCGTTTTGCCATCTGCTTAAAGGCAGGACGCAGGCCGAACGCGTCGGGCCAGATCAGCACACCAGGATGTTTGCCGGTGGACGGATGCACGAGGTAAGCATCCGCCACGCCATCGGGCGTTTTGATTTTGACAGTCGTTTCCATGACGTCGAGGGCGTTAGCCGCGCGCGGTAGGGTCGCCATCAGCGCCGCGCCGGCGGCCAGAGCGCCGAGACGCCGGCGGCTCAAATCGCCGTTCTGCTTCTGATACGCTTCCATATCCTGCAGTGAATCTTGATCGCACATCGGTCCCTCCGCGTGGTGTTGTTGAATATTGCGCGAGCGGTGTGAGTTTCGGCCCGCCGTCCCGCGCGAATAGTAGCAGAGCAGGCGGTCTCCCTCCTAGGGGCCGAGAACGCAGGCGACCGCGCACTTTTTCGTGATAACCTCACCGAATATCCATTCTCCGGGGGGAGAACAGATATCCGACACAGCCGGGGGGAACTTCCATGTTCAATCAGCTTGTCACGCCCGTGAGGGACAGTCTTGGACTGTCATTCCTGGCGGCCTCAATCCCAATCATTGTTGTGCTGTTCATCTTGGGCGTACTCCGCCGTCCGGCGTGGCAAGCCTCCTTGGCAGGGTTGCTCACCGGCCTATTGATCGCGGTGTTCGTCTGGAAATTACCGCTCGGCTTGGCGCTCGACAGTGCCGCTGCAGGTGCGACCTATGCACTGTGGCCGGTGATGTGGGTCGTGTTTAACGCGCTCGTGCTCTACAACATCGCTGTCGGCTCCGGACATTTCGATGCCTTCCGCGCCTGGTTAGTTGCCAACCTGCCTAACGACCGCGGCGTCGTGCTGGTGGTCATCGGTTTTAGCTTCAGCGCGCTTCTGGAAGGCGTGGCCGGGTTCGGCGCGCCGGTTGCGATTACGTCCGCGCTTCTCATCGGGCTTGGTTTCCCCGCACTTGAAGCGCTGACCTTCACGCTGATTTTCAATACCGTGCCGGTGGCGTTTGGCAGCCTTGGCACGCCTGTGACTGCGCTGGGTGCGGTGACGCAGCTCACGGTGGCGAGCGTTTGCGTTCCGGCATTGCCGCCCATGGAGGCGCAGATCGGCATCAACACCGCCAGCGCTGATAGCTTTTCGATGGAGCCTTCGAAAATGCCGATCACCGACGAGGCCAGAAACGCCGTACCCAAATTCACCACTAGCCATATGAAGCGCGATTGGGCCGTGGATATGACCGTTTTATAGAGCGTGCTGGAATCCTCGGTCGCGCGCACGCCGGCCATCTTCAGGATGTCTTCGCTGGCTTCTTCGTCAATGACGTCGACCACGTCATCGATGGTGATCTGGCCGACAAGGCGGCCCGATTTGTCGACGACGGGCGCTGCGGTTAAATCGCGCTGGCGGAACAAGAAGGCCACCTCTTCGCGGTCCATCTCGGCCGGAATAACATCGTCCTCGGGATCGACCAGATCGCTCATGCGTTCTGGGCGGCGCGACTTCAGGATGCGATGAAGCTCCACGACCCCTTGCGGGCGATGGCGCGGATCGACCACAAAGATCACATAGAATTTTTCCGGCGAATGGCGTGCGGACCGCAAATAGTCGATGGTCTCGCCGACGGTCCAATAATTAGGGACTGCCACTAACTCGCGCTGCATCAAGCGGCCCGCACTGTGTTCAGCGTAAGCCAAACCGTTCTCGATCAAGGCCCGCGTATCCCCCGGCACACGCGCGAGAACCTGATTGCGTTCATCGATATCGAGTTTGCCGGCGACATAAACCGCGTCATCGGAATCCAGTTCCGTGAGCGCCACGGCGATGTCCTCGAAACCCAAGGCATCCATGACCTCGTCGCGCACTTCAGCGGCAAGTTCCGGCAGAACGTCGGCATTGAATTCGTCGCGGATGGCGTCCACCAGCAGACGGCGATCTTCACTGTCCAGGCGCTCCAGCACGTCGGCCATATCGGCGTAGTGGAGATCGCGAACCAACGTGCGGACGTGATCCTTGTCGTTGGCGCGCAAGCCAGCGGCAACCTCGTCGACAAAGCCCGCATCCAGCTCGAAATTCTCGTCGAGCGCCTCGCCCACGGCCCGGCGCGCCGCGCGATGCGGCGTCGGCATAGGCGGCAGAGACGGCGTTTCGACACTGGTCATGGGAACCGTGCGGCGCGGATGAACGAGACTTATGCTCTTTCGGAGGGGTGTTTCCGCAGGCCCTGACAGCAAACTGACACCACCGCGCCCCTTGTGCCCGAGGCCTAAAGGCAGATCAAGGAAAACAACCGCTCAAGGAAAACAACCGCCAAAAGGTCTTCATTCAGGAGGTAAATAAGACCACCAACGTCGTTACCTTCGCTCCAATCAACGGCCAGTCCATCAACTTCAGCGCTTACGGCCGCTATACAATCATCATCGACCCCCTCCGGCATTACACTATGTTGGATACGAATAACATCGCCACGGAAGGCCTCGTATTGAACCCTCCGACGATGTACAAGGCGTATGCTCAGACCTTTGAAAAGGGGTTCTTTGTCGATCAGTCGGAAATCAACAACTACGTGTATGACCGTGACTTCAAAG
>CAITZE010000249.1 GCA_903896775.1 uncultured bacterium | reverse complement strand
GGCCATTGCCGTCTTCGAAGGGATGGATGCAGACAAAATACAGATGCGCCAGCCCTGCGCGTGTCAGTGCAGGCAAAGGTTCGGCTCCGTTCGGCGCCGTGCGTTGGAACCACGCGATGAAGCGCGCCATTTCGCCCGGCACGTCTGAAGAGGCCGGAGCTTCAAAATGCACCTTGGGCGCGTGCAGCGGACCTGACACCACCTGCATGGGTTCCGTATCCGTGCGGTAGCGGCCGATGTCTTTTAGGTCGTTGCGGCCATTCGTGAGCATCCGGTGCCACGCAAACATCATGTCGTCGGACAGAGGTTCTGCGTAGGATCGGCAAAGATCGACCATCATCTGAGCGATGCCCTGCTCCGCCGGTGTCACGCGCCTATTGTCGGCTACCAGGCCAAGCTGTCGGCGAATGGAAGATTGAACGCTGTCCCGGTTGAGGATCTCGCCTTCAATTTCCGAGGTGGTCACGGCCTCCCGGCTCATGGCGTCGACGGTCAACTGCTCGCGTTCGTCGGCTCCCAGATGCTTGATTGCGCCGAGGCATTCGCCCGCCTCTATAAGGTAGCGTTCTTCGGCCTTCGCGAACCGGGCTTTATCCCAGGCGAAATTTGGCCAATCAGACTGCTGCCAATTCCACTTCATGAGCGATAGGCATCCTTTCTATCGCTCACTATATGCCTGATTCGTGCTCTATAGCAATATAACCTATCGCTCACACCGAGGCTACAGGCCTGATTACAAACAATATTCCTGCGAAAAAAGCAGGATAGACAAACCCAAATTGACTACGCGTACACTTCAGGTGTACGCGTAGTACCTCAGCGTTGGGATTGGCCCGATGCTTAGGGAAAGAGAGCCCACCATGTCACTCGCTCAAGAAGCGTACGATTCAGCCCAGCCAATGACGAACATCTATAACCTCCTGCGCGAAGCCTGCGGCCTGTCACAGGCGGAGGCTGCGGCGTTCCACGAAACGCGTCTCGATAGCGTAAAGTCCTGGTGCAGTGATCGGCGAAACGCTCCGCAAGGAGTGATCAACGATCTCCAGAAGCTTGCCCGTCAAATCCATGCCTCGGGCGTCGCTTATGCCGAGCTTCTTAAAATCACTAACGGCGGCGACGTATACGTCATTGGCCTACCCAGCGACGAGCAGGATGCACGTGTCTGCTCTTTCCCGTCAGTCGGCGCACAGATGCGCGCCGTCGCCGTCGCCATATCGCTTTTGCCCGACGGCTCCGCGATCAGGATGGTGGAGCGGGTGCCGGGCGCGATCCCGGCTCCCGTACTCGAGAGAGAAATGCTGACGCCTGTTGCAGTGGACAGTCGGGTGCTGAGCTCGATGAAATTTACGAATGGCAAGTGCTATACCGCGGGCAATATGGATCGCCGCAAATATGAGCGCCTTGAAGAAATTGGCTGGATCAAGGGCCTTTCGACGAACCTCAGCGACGTGGAATATTATCTGACAAACACCGGTCAGGCACAGCTTGCACTGACAAGAGCAGCGGATGCCATAGAGCGGGATTATCCAAACCCTGCGCCAGGTGGGTTTCAAACGAGAGTAAATTCGGGGCTTAGGCGTGGGCCCGGAATTAAGCTGAGGCTGAACCAGACTTGTCAGATCGGTGATCTATCGCTTTACGTGGAGAAGATCGACGGCGACCTTGTGACCGTCAAGCTTTCCGACGGAACCACGGCGACGCTGCACGCTCCTGCCATTCTATTCTAGGGGGCGTCCGCGGGAATGTTCTGACGACAGCAACGCGGGATATCGCCCGAACAATAAGCGCTCCTATCGCAGGACTTCGCATGCCGACGGACACCGACCAGCTAAAAGAAAAGCGCATATGCGCCGATTGTGTGGGCGAAGCGTTCCTAAAGGGGCTCGTGGCCGAGGGCGGCAGCGGCGAGTGCGAATATTGCGGGGAAACTGGCCCTTCATACTCGCTCGAACAAATGGCCGACTGCGTTGAGATGTGTTTCGAACAGCACTTTACGCGCACTTACGACGATCGATTCGAAAACAACACCGGAGACCCGGTAGTCTGGGCTATCGCCAACGCGACGGAAATCGAAGAACAACCGGCTACCGACATTCAGCAAATATTAGCCGACGCCCACGCGCAATACGGTTCGGACTACACGGGCGAACCGACGCCGTTCGATGACGAATCGACCTACGAAGAAAAAGCGGCCGATGATTGGCGTTGGCAAAGCGAGTGGCGCGAATTCGAGCGGTCGCTACAAACGGAAAGCCGATATTTTAGCCAGTCGGCGGCGGCTCATCTTACCTCCGTCTTCGCGGGGATAGAGGAGATGCAAACCGCGACCAGCCAGCCGGTAATCGTCACAGCGGGGCCGGAAGCGGAACGACGCCATTTCTACCGGGCTCGCGCCTTCGAATCCGTTCCGAAATTGGAAGAGGCGATGCAACGTCCCGACCTTCACGTCGGCGCGCCGCCTCCCGGAGCCGCACTCAGCGGCAGGATGAATGCGCGCGGGATTTCGGTTTTCTATGGGGCGGACAGCCCGGAGACGGCACTTGCCGAAGTGCGTCCTCCCGTAGGATCTCGCGTGCTCGTTGCGAAGTTCGATCTCGTCCGAACGGTTCGCTTGCTCGACCTTCAGGCATTGGCGGACATACGCGTATCGGGAAGTATGTTCGATCCTTCCTTCGCGGCGAAGTTGGAAAGGGCGAAGTTCCTCGAATATTTACTGCACCGGATAACGATGCCCGTGATGCCAAGCGACGAAGGACTTCAATATCTGGCGACGCAGGCCGTGGCGGATTTTCTGGCATCGCGCGAAGCACCGGCTCTCGATGGAATTCTGTTCCCGTCCGTACAAGTGGCCGGCGCTTCGCACAATGTCGTCCTGTTTCAGAAATCCTCGCGAACGGCCAAGATCGAATTGCCGGAAGGCACGACAATGTTCTCTTCGGTCGGCGAGCAGCACGAAGAAGGCTGGGAGACGAACTATCATGTTATCGAAGAGGTTCCGCCACCTACCCCCGCTGCATCGGGTGAGGCGGACGCCGCGCCGCTAATCCCCAGCTACTTGGCGCTCGCGATGGAATCCGACGAATCCGATACGCGCGAGATCACGCTTGCCGTCGACCTGGCGAATGTGGAGGTACGCGAAGTAAAGGCCGTTGCCTTTACGACGCGCAATCATCAAGTTAGTCGCAGCCGTTGGTCGAACGATCGGCACTCGATTCCCTTCTGATCGGTACGGACTGCCGATCATTGGTCTTTGGGCACGACTACTTTTTTCTTCGGCGGGTCTTGCGCCTCTACGAACTTGATCGCGTCAATCATCGTTGCCCGACACTCGGGCAGATGCATTCGACTGAGTACATAGCCAATCGTCATTGTTTCCGCCCATTGCTTGGGCTTTTCGGGCTCAAGGTCGCTTTGCGTATCCGCCACTGCGGTCAGGCCAATTCATGGTGGCTAACGAGTGCCGCGAGGTCGGCCGTTGGCAGATTATCTCCCGAGCCAAGCCACACTAGACGCTGATCGCAAATACGATTCTGAAACCAATCAGTACTTACCCAATCCTCAACTGCCTGAGGCGTGGTGGCTCCATGATCCGTAAGCCTGCGCGCATAGTCGGAGGAAGTTACCCATCGAGCCGCAGCTTCGATGTTCGCTTTTTTGTCGGCGTAGTACGCTGTCCAGGCGTTGTAATAGCCCTCATAATTGCCTGCCGAGAATTTGTGCCCGAGTGATCGCAGGGCGTCGCACGCCAGACTGTCGTAGATCGCGACAGGATGCCGAAACACCATCCAGGCGGCCTTGGAAGCAGCAGAAATGAAATTCTTGTGCTTAGCGGATTCGTAGTGAGGGCGAATCCCGTCGTTGATATGATTTACCACCTTCACACTATCGAGCGCATTTGCTAGAGCGTGCACCGTCTTAACGGACGCAAGAACATCCACGAATTGTTGGAAGCGCTCATCGCCAGCATTTTTGTCTTTCTTTTTGAAGTTTCTGATTACCTTGTACTCCGTGAGGAGTCTTGCGAGGGCGCCGGCCGTTGGCCCACGCTCAAAAGCAATAACGAAACCAGAATCTTGCGCTATCCAAGTGCGCAAGTAGGACGCGGCGGCGTAACGAAACATAGTATCGTCGCTAAAAGTCATGACTCCGACCGTCATTATTTCCGCTTGGTTCTCTTCCGGCGCTTTGTGGGAGTTAACTTTGTTCGGATACGCTTCGAGAATTCGGCGCCCAAGGGCGAGTTGTGCGATACCAGCCAAATCGATTAAGTGAGGATGGCGATCCGAACGTTCGTACCGACGGCTGACTCTAGCGACGGCTTAAACGCTCTCTCGAGCATTGAGGGGACGAGGGCATCATACAAAACGCCAGCCTGTTGCTGTTCGGCTAGCAAGCGCTCGGCGCGGGCGTGAAGATCAGCGAACCAACGCTGCCTCTCTATCGAGGGAAGCGGAACCTCAATATTTCCCAATGTACCAAGTCCAAGAGTTCGGTTCCGACCTGCCCCGCCAGGGGACGCATCCTTGATCCGCTCAAAACCTTCGTCGGTTTGAAAGTACTGCAAGAGGAAGCGCGCTTCCGCGATTCCGGGCTTCGCAACGCACGCTATGTAACGATGCGAGCCAACTCGATGTGCGTCCTGCGGACCCGCTATTGCCATAGCTCCCTCCCACGCAAAGACGTTGCTAAACAGGAGATCACCGGGCTCGATCCAAAAGACTCGTTTCGATCCTAATTCGAGGGCTGTCAGCGACGGCTTATGAAATGTCCCCTTGAAGAAGGAGCGGATTCCCAACTCGGGATAGCTTGTGTCAAAAGACAGTGTGACAGGCCTTCGCACCAGCGGGGCGACGTCCTTCATTTTGGACCGCGGCGCTGCGTCCGCAATCTTGTGAAAGGCGCTCAGGAGGAGACGACGAACATCTTCCGTTTGGCTCGCACGTAATGCCTGTGCATCATGCAGCCGTGCGGCAACCGATTCTATCTGATCAACGATGCGCCGCTGCTCGTCGAGGGGTGGGAGAGGAACCATGATCTCCGGGATGCGCTTAGTTGACAGCACACGGTTACGGCCTGCGGAGCCCGGACAGATCCTCCCGATCTGCTCTAACCCGCGCGTTGTGCAGAGATATTTTACAAGAAACGGTGGGAAGCAGCGGCTCTCATCTACACGAAACGTAGGATAGCGTACTGAGCCGAATAGACCGTCTTGAGCCTTCGAACAAAGAGCGATGGCACCTTCCCACGCGAAGGTTATCTGAAGGATCAAATCTCCGTCCTTCATCAAAAACAGGTCCTTGCTTCCAACCTCAAGCCCAGAGCGTGCACGCTTGTGAAAGATACCTCGACCGTAGCTGTAGATTCCGATTTCCTGATAGTCTCGGTCGGTGACGACCTCGACCGGACGGCGTTCCACTCGAATAAGCTCACCTAGACTGACCACGGGCATGTCGACTGTCACGGACGAGCCCTCAGTGTCGCTTTAATGTCCTGCAGCAATTCGGTGATGAGCAACTCCTTGCTCAAGATCTCATCAGCAAGTTGGTCAGGCGGCAAATGCTCGAGATCAACTTTGCTGCGCGGATTCTTTCGATCAAGATTGCAGTTCGAAGTGATC
Source organism: uncultured bacterium (assembly GCA_903896775.1). Classification (GTDB taxonomy): domain Bacteria; phylum Pseudomonadota; class Alphaproteobacteria; order Rhodospirillales; family Rhodospirillaceae; genus SHVO01. Next base: position 5,008 of record CAITZE010000249.1, on the reverse strand, counting down.
AGTTCCTCAGCAGGCACGTTCCATGCGTGATCGCTCTCCCGACGCTGCGACCACCACGCTACGCAATCTCCAAATTCGTCGAATTGCAAAGGCAGGGTTTTTGTGTAGTTCTTGCGTCCCGTTGGCAAGGGATGCTCATAGTACCAAACTTCCTTCGTCGGTCCCGCGCGCTCAAAGAACAATATATTCGTCCGGATTGGCGTATAGGGCGAGAAAACCCCGCTTGGCAGTCGCACAATCGTGTGCAGATTGAACTCTCTGAGAAGCTCTTCTTTAATACGCGCGCACACCCCGTCGCCGAAAAGAATGCCGTCCGGCACAACGACGGCAGCGCGGGCATTTCGGCCCGCCGCAGTGGGCTGCCGGTGCAGCTTGCGCATGATGAGCTGCAGAAAGAGCAGGGCGGTCTCGGCGGTTTGACGATCGGCGGGGAAATTGCCTTGGATGCCCTTCTCTTCCTCTCCGCCGAAGGGCGGATTCGTTAGAATTACATCAACGCGTTCCTTCTCGCCGATCTCGGAAAGCTTGAAGCGCAACGCGTTGCCTGGATCGATTTGCGGCGCATCCAGGCCGTGCAAAAGGAGATTCATTTGTCCTAGTAGGTAGGGCAGTGGTTTCGGCTCATAGCCAAAGAGACTCTCACTTTGAAGTGTCTTGCGATTAGAAACCGTCTTCACTTGCTTCGATAGATGGGTGAGAGCTTCGACGAGAAATCCGCCGGTTCCACTGGCAGGGTCGAGAACAGTCTCCCCAAGCCGCGGGTCCGTGACGTCGACCATGAAGCGCACGACCGGACGGGGCGTATAGAATTCGCCAGAGTCTCCAGCAGCGTCGCGCATCTCGCGAAGCATCGTCTCGTAGAGCGCGCCGAGGGTATGCAGCTCTTCTGACGAAGTGAAGTGAATGCCCGCGACTTTATTAATTACGTCACGGAGCAAGTAGCCACTCTTCATGCGGTTATCGACGCCGCGAAAGACCGTGGCGATAACATCGCGCCTGTTGTCACCGTTGGCGCTGGTCAGGGCGCGAAGATGGGCGAACAAGCCGAGTCCGCGCGAACCGTCCGGGCGTCGTGTCTCGTCTTGATTGATGAATGAAAGAAGCTCATCGCCGGTTATACCTTGCGGATTGGCTGCCCAATCTCTCCAGCGGTAAGGCGGCTCAATAGCCGCGCGAAACTTCTTCCGCGCAAGCAGAGCTTCTTCTTCCCCCTGCTGCTCAAGGTCATCAAGGAACTTGAGAAACATGATCCAGGTAAGCAACGGTAGCCGATCGAGATCGCCGTTTAGACCCTTATCCTTGCGCATAATGTCACGCGCGGTCTTAAGCAGGCTTCCTAACGCCTGCGTGGTCGTCATTGGCGCCTCGGTGCCGTTGTTTTTCTTCTTAGGAGCCATACAGGATGCCTTGCAGATCGTTTACAGCGGTGCGGAGTTGTTCGGGGCCTCCGAACAATCGAATGATCTCGCCCGGATTACCATGATTCGAAATTGGGGGAACATGCAGAACGTCTGGTAGAACAAATTGTGCGTCGCCGTGGTGCGCATATTTCTCAAGCAATTCATGGAGAACTTCTCGCGCTTCGGGGCTATAGCGCTCGAAAAAGTCCTTACGATCTTGTCGAACGCGCTGCGCCCGCTCTCGACGTGTTCGGAGGGGGGCATTAAAGGCGAGATGGCAAAGAAGGTCGAATGGGTCAGCCTCTGGTTGCTTGGTCTGCTCGGCTAGCTCCTCAAAGCTGATACCGCGCTCGGCTAGCGCTTGAATAATCTCCGCACGTTGTTCGGCATTCGCCCAGCGTTTCCGCAACTCCTGCGCGGTGGGACAGAGCGTCCGCAGCGTGCTAGCGGCATAGTCGGTGTATTGAACGACACGTAACTGCTTCCCATTCGGGTCAAGCTCCTGAACGAGATGCGCAACGATGGAAACCTGGCCGTCATCGAAATAGTATTTCCTCGGCTCCCCTTCGGGCGGTTCGGCGATGTCCGGACCAGTGTCGCCGCGCTCCGGCTCGCCATCTGGATCTATCTCGGTAGTGTGCGTCGTCTCACCCTGGTCGTTTACCTCTTCCTCCGTGACCTGCACCGGGTCACCGTCGAAGGTCGGGTCGGCAAACATGCGTGTCGCCGCGCCCGTGTAATCAAGAATGTTGAACCAAAGTTTTCCGTAGTCATCGCGAAGACGCGTGCCGCGTCCAATGATCTGCTTGAACTCACTCATCGCGCCGACAACCCGCGCCAGCACCACATTCTTGCAGGTCGGTGCATCAACGCCTGTCGTTAGGAGTTGGGATGTCGTCAGAATTGTTGGTACTTTTGTTTCTACGTCCTGAAAGCGGCTCAAATGGCCGCGTCCGATCTGACCCTCGTCAGAAGTGACACGGCATACGTAGTCCGGATTTTGCGCCACTAAGTCCGCATTGAGGTTGATAAGTGCCTCGCGCATTTCGCTGGCGTGTTCCTGATCGACGCAAAACACGATCGTCTTGGCAAAGCGATCCGTCGATTTGAGGAAGTCCGACAGATGGCGGGCAATCGCCTGGGTGCGGGCGCGAAGCGCAATGACGCGCTCAAAATCCTTGGTCTGGTATTCGTCGTCTGGAATTGCCCTTCCGAAGCGATCGACCTCGTCGCGGCTCGGTCGCCAACCAGCTGCGTCCCACTGCGTAACGACACGATGGACTCGATACGGCGCAAGGAATCCGTCATCGATGCCTTGCCCCAGGCTGTATTCATAGATTGGATTTCCGAAGTAGAGATAACTATCGCGATTGTCGTCGCGCAACGGCGTTGCTGTCATACCAAGTTTATAAGCCGGCTCGAAATAGTCGAGAATTGCTCGCCACGAACTCTTATCGCTTGCGCTGCCGCGATGGCACTCGTCAACAATGATGAGATCAAAGAAGTCGGGGGCGAACGACTTAAAGAGGCCGAGCCTTCGTTCGTCCTCGGCGAGCGCCTGATAGATCGCGAAATACATTTCGCGGCTCTGCATTGCTTCGCCAGACTCAATCTTGTATCGCGCGTCCCCGAACGCCGCGAATAGTCCATCCTTGGGCTGGTCAACCAGGATATTGCGATCCGCGAGATAGAGAATGCGCGGACGGCGGTATTCGCCAGTCCGGTTCCAACGTGACGACCACAACTTCCAGCAAATCTGGAAGGCGACGAAGGTCTTTCCGGTGCCTGTCGCCATCGTCAGCAAGAGGCGATCACGACCCTTCAAAATCGTTTCGACGGTTCGGTTCACCGCGAGTTGCTGATAGTAGCGTTCGTCTTTGCCGCTAGTATGATTGAAAGACGCTAGCAGCCGGTCGCCAATGTCGGCCTTCGTCAATCCTTGTCCGACTTGGTAGCGCTTCCACAACTCTGCCGGCGTCGGGTAATCGGTAACGTGGGTTTCTTTGCCGGTGAAGTAATCGATTTCGATGATGTCCGGACCGTTCGTCGCATAAGCGAATTTAAGACCGAGCATTTCTGCGTAGCCGCGCGCTTGCTGCACTGCGTCGGCGGCGGTCCTGTAGGCCGCTTTTGCTTCTACTACGGCCAATGGGAAATCACGCGCATAGCGCAGCAGATAGTCGACTCGTTTGGGAGGCTTTCGTATGAAGCCTTTGCCGACAGGTACTACACGGCCATCCGTGATGGAGCGTTGTTCCGCGATGGAGTGGGGCTCCGTATCCCACCCTGCCGTCAGTAGTTTTGGGACTACGAATTTGCGACAGGTGTCCGCTTCGGTTGGCATTAGCGCCTAACCTACTCGATGCGTTGAAACGAGTTCCCCAAGAAGCGCCATTTTCCTGTCCCCCAACAGGGCCGAAAGCATTCATTGCACGGAAAATGGTGCGGGTGGTCGGAATCGAACCGACACTTCCGTGAAGAAACCAGATTTTGCATCCCACTATGGCTTTCGCCACTTTCGCCTCAGCCTCCTATGGCCTCGGCGCTTTGATGGGCTGGACTTTATCTTCACCATAGGCTTACGCCGTTAGGTGGCTGCCGTTAAGTCTCTACACCTTCCCGATTGCTCGGGCTTGGCTCGGGGTTGGCATCGTCACGCGACGGAAGCTTTCACCGAATTTGACAACTGCTACTGGCCCGTTTCCAGACCAGCGACCCACATTCAAGTCTGGCGCGTCTACCAGTTCCGCCACACCCGCACTACGGTAAGTACTACACGCCCTGTCGCAAAATCGCCAATGGGAATCTTGGCGCTAGGTTTTGCGGGGCTTTGGCTCCCTTCGGAGCTTGGAAGATGGCCCGTCTTCACGGGCTTTCCGAGCCGTTCGGCTCGATTTCTTGCGCCCGCCTTCGCGAGCTTTACGTTCCCTCTTGATGGTGCCCTTCACCACGTTGATGGCGGTAGCATCAAGCATCGTCTTGATGTGAGCGGCATAGAATTTCTCGATCATCTCGACGCTGGTGCGGCAGTTCTTGGCGATCTGATAGATGTCTGCACCCTCCATAAAGCGGAAGCAGATGTAGGTGTGACGGAGGCTGTAGCTCGTTCGCACATTGCCGTCGCGATCGAGCTTCAACTTGAGCTTGTCCGGCGCGTCTACCAGTTCCGCCACGCCCGCCTATATGTCGCCGCGAGTTCCCTCGCGCTCTGCACCTATGTTGCACCTAACGCAGTTACGACCGCGACAGTGCGCCTTGCCGTAACCGTTCAACCCTTGAAAATCAAACGTCTTTTCCAACCACCGCGCCAAACGTCGCAGGGTAGACAAACCACTTTTTGAGACAGGCCACGCGATCACCAAAAAACGTTGAATTGTAGGATCTTTTAAGCTTTCAGAGTCCAACATTTAGGATCGATTTCTAGCCGAAATCTGGCCATTAGTCGGACGTCTCTCTTAGGCGACGCGCGACTTCAATGCCTGTCATACTGTTTCCCAATGTTGTTGAGAGTGACGTTCCCGTTCGCCGCGGCGCACTTCGTGAACCAGGCCGCGCGCACGGTGATGGCGATCGTCGGGCCGGTGCTGGCCGTGGAGCTTGGCCTGTCG
>CAITZE010000248.1 GCA_903896775.1 uncultured bacterium | reverse complement strand
GCAGCCGATCCGCTCCAGGGCGTTCAGGACCGACAGGGCGTTGATGACGGTGGCCAGCATGCCCATGATGTCGGCCGCCGCCCGCTCCATCCCGCTGGAGGCGCCGGAGACGCCGCGAAAGATGTTGCCGCCGCCGACGACAAGGCAGATCTGCCGTCCGGTCGCCATGACCGCTTTAACGTCGCGGGCAAGCTTCAGAACGGTTTCGCCATGCAAGCCGTACTCGGCCGGACCCATGAGGCCTTCGCCGGAGATTTTCACGAGCACGCGTTTATACGGTAAGGCTTCAGCCATTCACGACCCCACGGGGATAAATCGTACCCGCCTTCCGCTTTACTTTAAGTTAGATTCCTAAACTCATGAAAAAAGGACGGTTTTGCCGTCCTTTTTTAGGAATCCACGAAGGCGGTTGCGGCGCGGGTGGCATCTTATACCAAACCGCGCCTAAGAGAAGACCGCTTAAGCTTTGGCTCCAGAAACGGCTGCCACTTCCGCGGCAAAATCCTTTTCTTCTTTCTGGATACCTTCGCCCAGGCCGTAGCGCACGAAGGCGACCAACTTGACCGGCGCGCCGATGTCTTTGGCGGCCTTTTCAACGACCTGACTGACCTTCTGTTTGTCGTCCATGATGTAGGCCTGTTCCAGCAGCACTACTTCTTCGTAGTACTTACGCACGCGGCCGGTGACCATCTTTTCGGCGATGTCGGCGGCTTTACCGGCGGCAATCGCCTGATCGCGGTAAATGGCCTTCTCACGCTCGAGGCTGGCGTTATCGACGTCGGCAATCGACAGGAACTGAGGATTGGCGGCGGCGACGTGCATAGCGATTTGCTTGGCCAGCGCCGTCAGCTTTTCCTTATCGCCGGTAGACTCCAACGCGACCAGCACGCCGATGCGGCCTAAGCCCGGGCGGATGGCGGTATGGATGTAGGAGGCCACGATGCCGGGATCGACGGCGATCACGGTCGCACGGCGGATCGCCATGTTCTCGCCGATGGTGGCAACGAGATGTGTCAGCTGTTCACCGACGGTGCGGCTTTCGCCCGGATGGGGTTTGCCCTTCAGAGCTTCGATGTCGCCTTTCACTTCGAGGGCCAGTTTAGTGGCGCTCTCGACGAAATCCTGGAACTGCACGTTGCGGGCAACGAAGTCGGTTTCGGCATTGATCTCAACCGCCGCACCAGCGCCGCCGGAAGTGGCCACGCCAACTAGACCTTCGGCCGCGACGCGGCCGGACTTCTTGGCAGCCTGGGACAGGCCCTTCTTGCGCAACCAATCGATGGCGCCTTCCATGTCGCCATTGGTCTCAGCGAGCGCCTTTTTGCAATCCATCATGCCCGCGCCGGTCTTTTCGCGCAGGTCTTTCACCATTTGGGAGGTTACTTCAGCCATGGGAATCCTCTTATTGATAACAGTCGGCGCCGCCCTAGGTTAGGAACGGCGCCGCTGCGTATGAAAGTACGGAGACTTGAGTAACGCGTGGATTAAGCGTTTGTCTCTTCGCCAGCGGCAGCGCCTTCAGCCTTTTTGGGGCGGGGCTTGCTGCGGGACTTCTTAACAACGACCTGCATCTTGCCGTCGGCGTCGCCGCCTTCAGCTTCCGCGGCTTCGCCTTCACCCGGCAGGGCTTCGGCCGGAGCAGCTTCGTTCGCGCCGATATCGACGCCAGAGGACTTCATTTCGTCCTTGATGCCGGTCAGCACGGTGTTGGCCACCAGTTCGCAATAGAGCTTGATGGCGCGGATGGCGTCATCATTGCCCGGGATCGGATAGGTGATGCCGGCCGGATCGGAGTTGCTGTCGAGCACAGCCACGACCGGGATGTTCAAGACCTTGGCTTCGGCGACGGCGATGGCTTCTTTGTTCGTGTCGATGACGAACAAGATATCGGGCAGACCGCCCATGTCCTTGATACCGCCGAGCGAACGGTTCAGCTTTTCCTGATCCCGCGCGAGGGTGAGCTGTTCTTTCTTGGTCAGACCGGCGAGCAGCTGCGTATTGGCAAGACGCTCTTCGAGGTCCTTCAAGCGCTTGATCGAATGCGAAACGGTCTTCCAGTTGGTGAGCGTACCGCCCAGCCAACGATGGTTGACGTAATACTGGCCGCAACGCTCGGCGTATTCCTTCACCAGATCTTGCGCCTGGCGCTTGGTGCCAACGAACAACACGCGGCCACCGCCGGCGGTGACGTCGTGGATCGCCTGCATGGCGCGCTGAAGCAGCGGAGCGCTCTGCTGCAAGTCGATGATGTGGACCCCGTCGCGTACCCCGAACAGGTACGACTTCATCTTGGGGTTCCAGCGGCGGGTGTTATGTCCGAAGTGGGCACCGGCTTCGATGAGCTGGCGCATGGAAAAAGACGGCAATTGAGCCATGTGGTCCTCTTTTTTTCCGGTTATGCCTCCGCGAGTGGTGGAATCAGCAGCCCCGATTGAGGTGGAGCCCCGACACCGGAATGGACCTTTGGAACACCCAAAGCGCCCGCACCCGCGTGTGGAATGAGGCGGTTTCTAAGGGGTTAGGCCCCGAAAGGCAAGGATTTGCTGGGCTCATAGCTTGCTCCGATGAATATATTTAAGAAAACCAATGTCTTAATATACCCCGGGTTGTGGAAATCAGGCCGGACGGATTGACGATCGGGAGCGCCGTTCTCACATTAAAAGCCGGGCGAAATTGAGGAGATACGCATGGCGATCAAACTGGACCGAGAAACCCTGGAAGGTCTTCTTAAGGCTGGCTTGAAGAAAGTGCAGGCCGCCGGCGTTACCGCCAGCATCGCCAAAGTGATCCGCCGCTCGCCCAAACTGCGCAGGTTTGTGCGCGGTCCTTTGGCGGATTTCGCCGAGGACATCACCACGCTTGCCTCAATGGTGAAGGATTACGCCACAGGCGAATACCGCGAAGTACCACAGCGAACCATTCTGACGGCTTCTTTCGCCCTTCTCTATCTGCTTGATCCTATCGATCTCATCCCGGACTTTATTCCGGGCTTGGGCCTCATGGATGACGCCGCCGTGCTGACGCTGGTGGTCAAAGCGCTTCAGAGCGATTTGCAAAACTATCGGGGATGGTCGCAAAAGCTCAAGCGCGGCATGCGGCATCTCGTGGCGCGGATTTAGAACTCGCGCATCTCCACAACACCCGGCATATCGCGAAGCCCTGTGAAGGTCTTTGATTGAATGGCGTAGCCGCCCGGTAACGCAACATCGATCCAATGGCCGTTGGAGCGCGTTTCCAAAACAATACGCCCCTTCCCGCGACCATCTTTTGTGATCAGGTCCTGAAGCATATCCACAGGCAGTTCGGATGAAACCCGGATCTTCAAATTCCGCACGCGTGCAGCCAAAGCTTTTTCCAGGGAATCAATACGACTGGCCAGCAAGCGCACCTTGTCCTCTTCCATCTGTGCATCGAGCGTAAGAAGGATCGGCGCGCCGGCATCTAACAAATCGCGCGAGGCCGACAGCACTTCCGAGAACATCATGACCTCAAATGTGCCGGTGTCGTCCGATAGCGCGACGAAGGCGTATTTATTTCCGCGTTTGCCGATACGCTCGCGTTTGGAGACGACGGTGCCGGCCATCTTGATGGGGGTGGCGCAATCTTGGGCCGTGAGGTACGGCACGTCCTTGGCTTTGACGACTTGTAAGGATTCCAGTGTACCTGAATAAGCATCCAGCGGGTGGGCCGAGAGATAAAAGCCGATGGCCTCAAACTCTTGGGACAGGCGTTCCATCGGCCGCCAGTCGGGCGCATTCGGCAAAGATAAAGCACTGGTTTTTTCGTCAGCGCCAAAAAGGCTCACTTGTTTAGAAGCGCGGTCGCTGGCTTTGGTCTGCGCGTGGCGCAAAATAGATTCGACGCCTTCGAACAATTGCGCGCGGTTGGGATGCAGGCTGTC
>CAITZE010000247.1 GCA_903896775.1 uncultured bacterium | reverse complement strand
TCGGGCCGTCGCCAGCGCGGGCCCGGGCGACCGCAGCCGCGGTGGCGCGATGCACCGCCTGCACGTCATTGCCGTCGATATGTGAGGTCGGCATGCCGTGGGCACGACCGAGTTCGGTCAGCGGACGGTCCGGCTGGCGATCCTTCAGATTGGTGTAGACCGAATACAGATTGTTTTCGCACATGAAGATCACCGGCAGCTTCTTCAACGCCGCGAAATTCGCGCTCTCGTGATAGACCCTTCTTCGAGCGAGGCGTCGCCGAGATAGATGACGGCAACGTTGCGCTTGCCTTCCTGCTTGAAAGCCAAAGCCGCGCCGACGCCGACCGGAATAGAAGCGGCCACGATCGGCAGGCTGAGCAGCATGCCGGCCTCAAGATCGAACAGATGCATCGAGCCGCCACGGCCGCCACAGCAGCCGGTGGTCTTGCCCATCAGTTCTGACAGCATCGCAACCAGATTGCCGCCCTTGGCCAGATAATGCGCGTGGCAACGATGCGTCGATACGACTTGATCGGCGGGGGTGAGCGCGGCGCTGACGCCGACCGCGACGGCTTCCTGTCCGATCGACAGATGAATCGGGCAGCGCATCTTCTGCTCGCCGTAGCGGGCAGCGATTTCTTCCTCAATGGTACGGATGCGCAGCATGCTGCGATACAGCGCCACGAGATCGACGCGATGCGGATCGATATTCGCCAGACGTTCGTTCACACCCTATCCATCCGTTTGCGGCATCGGCCGATGTGCCGTCGCCGGCCGGCCCACATGGCGCTATTTCAGAAGCGTGCCAAGATATTTCATTAGCGGAATCCGCTCGACGGACTCGCGATGTCCGACGATGCCAATCTTGATAGCGCCGACCGCATTGCCGATGAAGCCGATCATTTCCATATCGTACCCGCTTGCCACCATCGGCGAGGTCACGGCCAGGAACGCGTCGCCGGCGCCCATGGTGTCGATCGCGCGCCCGGTAAATGCCGGGATGCGCCGCACGCCGATCTTGTCGTCGTAAGTGACGCAGCCGTGCCGGCCGTGAGTCAGAATGAGCCGCGAGCACCTCATGCGAGACGGGATCATTTCGCTGGCGATCAGTTCGATCTCTATATGTGGATCGCCGACAGCCAGCCGGGCTTCCGGCGCGTCGATGCACACATAATCGGCGCGTGGATATTTGGTGACGAGATTGTAGCCGTGATTGGCGCTATTGCTCTGCGCATTGACCGACAGGAAGCGGCTGCGTTCGATCATTTCCTCGCGCACGCGCGGCGTAATCATGCCATGACCGAAATCGGTCGCAATGACGACGTCATAGTCTCCGGCGCGCTTGGCGATCTGGCTGATCAGGCTTTCTTCGATCGCGCCCGTTAGCGGCGCGTCGTCCATGAAATAGACCTCAAACATCTTGCGCAGATAGTCGGCGTCAACAAAGCGTCGCTTGCGCGTGGTCGGTGCCGCCGGGCGCTCAATGACGGTCAGTTGTACATTCGGCTTCAACACCGAGCGGATCAGTTTTTCAGCTTCCGGATCTTCGCCCAGGCAGGTGATGATATGTACATCGCGGCAGAAGCCGGCAACATGGTTGGCGGCAGCGATCACGCCGCCGGCAAATGTCTCGGCGTTGCGGTACAGCGTGGGGATCAGGTTTTCCTTCGGCGATTTCCCGAGGGGTGACACGTAATGATATTCGTCGATGATGGTGTCGCCGATCAGCAGAACCGACTTATCTTTGATGCCGTCGATGATCTCGAGAAAATCGTTGACGCTGCGGCGCTCGCGCATGTCGTCGAGATAGCTGCGTAGCTTCGGCTCGAACACATCGAAATGGCGATTGAGCAGCGAAGAAGACGAGAACGTGATGTCGTAGGTGAAGTGGATGCGCCCGTTGTGCG
>CAITZE010000246.1 GCA_903896775.1 uncultured bacterium | reverse complement strand
CTTCACCGTGCCGGCCTCGCTCGCGGGCATTCCCGGCGCGTCCGTGCCGGCGGGCTTGAACAGCGAAGGTTTGCCATTGGGCTTGCAGGTTCTGACCAAACGCTGGGACGAAGAAACCCTGTTCCGCGTCTGTCAGACATTGGAAGATGCCGCGCACTTTCCATCCCTGAAGGTGCCGGTATGAGCTATATCATCAAAGGCGAAAGCGGTGACTGGGAAGTCGTGATCGGGCTTGAGGTTCATGCTCAGGTCGTCTCCAAAGCCAAACTGTTCTCAGGCGCGCCGACGGACTTCGGCGCTGGGCCAAACAGCCAAGTCTCCTTCATCGATGCGGGCATGCCGGGCATGTTGCCGGTGGTGAATGCGCATTGTGTGCAGCAAGCGGTGCGCACGGGGCTGGGCCTGAAGGCCAAAATCAATCAGCGCAGTGTGTTTGCGCGCAAGAACTACTTCTATGCCGATTTGCCGCAAGGCTATCAGATCAGCCAATACGATATGCCGATTGTGGGCGAGGGTACGCTCATCCTCGACATGCCCGACGGTTCGACGCGCGCCATCGGCATCGAACGCCTGCATCTGGAGCAGGACGCCGGTAAATCCGTGCATGATCTGCATCCCGGTAAATCCATGATCGATTTGAACCGGGCCGGCGTGGCGCTGATGGAGATTGTCTCCAAGCCCGATTTGCGCTCGCCCGAAGAAGCCGGGCTTTATCTGAAGAAGCTGCGCTCGATCCTGCGCTACCTCGGCACCTGCGACGGCAACATGGAAGAGGGCTCGATGCGCTGCGATGCCAACGTCTCGGTGCGCCCGGTGGGGTCCACGGAACTGCGCACACGCTGCGAGATCAAGAACGTCAATTCCGTGCGCTTTGTCATGCAGGCCATCGAACACGAGGCCATGCGCCACATCGATGTCTACGAGAACGGCGGCAAGATCGACCAGGAAACGCGGCTGTACGATTCCGGCAAAGGCGAAACCCGCACCATGCGCTCCAAGGAAATGGCGCATGACTACCGCTATTTCCCCGACCCCGATCTATTGCCCTTGGAGTTCGACGACGCGTTTGTCGCCGGCATTAAATCGACACTGCCGGAATTGCCCGACGACAAAAAAGCGCGCTTCATGAGCGCCTTCGGGCTTACCGCTTATGACGCCGGCGTACTCGTGGCCGAACAAGACAATGCCGACTTCTATGAAGACGTGGCCGCGAAATCCGGCGACGCCAAGCTCGCCAACAACTGGGTCGCTAATAATCTGTTCGGCGTGCTCAACACCAAGGCTCTTACCATCGCCCAAAGCCCGGTGAGCGCCGATCATCTCAGCAAGCTGCTGACGCTCATCAAAAACAACACGATCTCCGGCCGCCAGGCCAAAGACGTATTCGAGATCATGGTTGAGACCAGCCAAGATCCGGCTGTAATTGTCGCCGAGCGCGGCATGACGCAAATCACCGACACCGGTCCCATCGACGCTGCCATCGATCAAGTCATGGCGCAGAATGCGGATAAGGTTGAGCAGTATCGCGCTGGCAAGGTGCAGCTCATGGGATGGTTCGTGGGGCAGGTCATGAAGGCCACACAAGGCAAAGCTAATCCCGCTCTGTGTACGGAACTCCTCACCAAAAAATTGACACCTTGATGGACATATCTGACCGAGGACCTGGCATGTACCCGAAGCGCCGCTTTTTCAGCACGGGTACGGCGGTCGTCGTCGGGATAGCGACGGTGCTTCTGGTCGGATGGTTTTTTTACCGGCCCATGATCCCGCCTGTATGGCTGCATGACTTTGCCGCCGACATCGCGCTGCGGGCCGCCGTCGATTCCAACGCGCCGCTGCCGGCGGATGCGCGCGAGGCGACGCCGACGGGTCTCGCGGACTCACCGTATATTTGCGCCGCCAAGATAATTCAAAAGCCCTGGGATCGGTTCGTCGCGGTGACGTCGGACGAAAATTTGCGCTCTCATCCCGTTTTGACTTCGGCCATTTGGCCGAAAAATGACCTGGATGCCGTAGCCGCCGAAATGGCCCGCGACGACCGTTATCAACTGCTCGTCCTGTTGAAGGACAACACCGTTGTCGACGCGCAAATATTCTTCACATTTTGGGCGAATCTCGAGGGTGTTGCGCGGCCTGAAGGCTATACGCCCGAGCAGGCGATCTTCGTTTCTTCCACTAAAAACGGCGTCTATGTTTTAAACGAAGCCGAAGACGCGCCGCCGGATGCTTGTCACGAAAAGTGAGGTTCAACAATGATTGATCTTTATACGTTCCCCACGCCCAATGGATTCAAAGCGTCCATCATGCTCGAAGAGCTGGGGCTTCCGTACAATGTTCACGCCGTCAACATCACTAAAGACGAGCAGTTCACGCCCGAATTTCTCAAAATCAGTCCCAACAATAAAATCCCGGCCATTGTCGATGGCGAAGGTCCGGACGGCAAACCGATTAGTGTTTTTGAATCTGGCGCTATCCTGGTTTATCTCGCGCAGAAAACAAAAAGTCCGCTGCTACCCAGCGATCCGCGCGGTTTCACCACAGTCATGGAGTGGCTGTTCTTTCAGATGGCGAGCGTCGGTCCGATGTTTGGGCAGATGAATCATTTCGGCCGCTTTGCGCCGGAAAAGATTCCTTACGGCATCAACCGCTACACCAACGAGAGCAAACGCATCCTCGGTGTCATGGATAAGCGGCTCGGCGAAAACGCCTATCTCGCCGGCAGCGCTTACTCTATTGCCGATATCGCGTGTTACGGTTGGGTGCGCTCGGCTGAGACGTATCTGCAAAGCATCGATACGTGGTCCAACGTCAAGCGCTGGGCCGACGAGCTCGGCGCGCGCCCCGCCGTGCAAAAGGGCATGAAAGTGCCTCAGCTCAACAAAGGCTAAGTTAAAACGCGTAGAAGTTAAAACGCGTAGACAAGCGAGATTTTACTCAGCGTATCTGTGTGGTGAACGCCGGGCGGGGGATCGGTGTTGTAGCGCGCATTGATGGAAATGCGCGTCGCCAGTTTGCGGATCAGAGTGCTGGTCACTGAAATCGTATCTTCGACATTCACGCGCTCATTGTAGCCCGTCACGAGCGCTTCATTGGCGAGCTTCGTGGTGTCGGAGATTTTGTATTCCACATTGGCAGTGCCGCGCGTGAAGACTTCGTTTTCGTGGGACGGGCCACTCGTCAGCGAGGCGTTGTAGTAACCGGTCGAGAGTTCGACGGAGAGCGTCAGGCTATCCGTGTGGAAAAAGCGGTAACCAACGCCGGGACCGATTTCAAATTCTGAGTCGAAGCCTGAAAAATGGTCGCGGGTATAGTGCGTGAAACCGAGGACGTAAAACTTGTCCTTGGAGATGTCGTAGTTGGTTTGCGCCGAAGCTTCTACACGCTCGGATGTGACAATGCCGTTCTCGCGGGCGAAGTCGCCGAGCGCCTTAAAAACATCCTGCCGATGCTCCGACTGCAGTTGAAATTTGGTGTCCGCGTCGAGCGCTTCGCGGTCGGTGTTGCCGGTGGCAAGGCTGCCGCCCAGGGCAATTTGTCCGGTCCAGCCCAAAGCCGGCGGCTTATCATCGGCCCTAGCAGAGGTGGTGAACGCCGCAATGGCGAAAAGCGCACCAATGGCCAGGCTCCAGCGCCCTATTCCATGCGGTTGAAATAACGCCATTTTCTGCATCCGTAAGGGTGATGTCCGGCTGCCTTTTAGGCCGCCCGCGCCGGGTTGACAACCCAGCATGGAGCGGCCATGTTCCGCCCCTCCGCGGACCTGGCCCATGGCACTCAAAGCCCATGATTTTAGGCCATTGTCTTCGCGCTGGAGGGGTGGCCGAGTGGCTTAAGGCGCTGGTTTGCTAAACCAGTGTATTGGGTAACCGATACCGCGGGTTCGAAT
>CAITZE010000245.1 GCA_903896775.1 uncultured bacterium | reverse complement strand
GTTCTGCTCCACCCATTTACCGCAGTGAGAATTCTTCTGCTGTGGCGATCAAACTTATCAAGCGGCGATAAGCGCTTTCGATAATCACAGCGCTGTTGCTCTTCAGAAGGCTTGGTACACCGACGCTTGTGGCCTGATCGGAGATCAGCATGTTCATGGCCGACGCCGAAAGTTCCATACCGACCATGCGCTCGACCCAGTACTCGACCACACCGGTCGCCGTCGCGGCGGCGGAGAGCGGGGTCTCCATCGCCAGCGAGGTTTTGATTTCCGGGTAATACGGTACCTGCAAAAGCAGATTCCACGTCGCGATGGTCGCGCCTGTCGCGAGCCAGTAGGCGTTGGTATCGGGCCGCCCATTAGGCGCCTGCCAGGCAAACAAGCCGTCATTGAGCGGATCGAGCACGCTTGTCATGACCGTGGACGCGTTCACGACCATGTCCGTGGTGCGGGCCAGCGCGATGATGCGCTCATAGGGCCTGCGCACCTTAATGATCGGCGCGGTCATGATCTCGTCGCCGTCAAGCAGTATGGAATGCAGGACTTGGCCGATCTGATCGGTCGCAAGCTGGGTGTTATTCCACATGGCTACTGCGCGATCGATGACCGATTGCGGAGGCGTGTCGCCGAAAATACGCTTGGCAAGTTTGGTACAGATGAACGTCGCCGTCGCGGGATGATAGGCAATCATATCCAGGAATTTCCGGCCCTGAGCCATAGATCCAGTAAGTTTGGAGATGTCGATGCCCAGCAGCGTGCCTGCTTGAGTATTGTGCTGCGCGGCGTTGTAAATAAACAAACCGTTGTTCGGAAGTGCTGTGCTCGCGCCACGCTGACCGTACTGAATGGTCCAGCCCGACATCGCGCGCGATGCCTGCACGACATCGGCATCGGTAAATCCTACGGTCGTCCCATTGATACCTGTAGGGAGAGTGCCGCTTGCCGTGCCGTAATAAGCGGCGCCACCTAAGGTGTGCAGCTCCATGATCTCGCTGCCGTAATTCTCATTGGGCGTGGTGGCGGTGCTGACCCAGTTATCGAGATATATCAGCATCGAAGATGAGGTCGCATTGGCCTCGAGTAGGGCGCGGAAATTGCCGAATACGTTAGGTCGAATTGCGGCGCGGTCGTAAACCGGTAGCAGTGCAGTGGCGAGCGCGTTCTCGACTTTGCCGATATTGAAATGGTTGTGCCAGAAGTCAGTCATGAATTCGCGCAGCTGATAATGGCTGTGGGTGTTACGAATCCATGTTGCCGCCGCCAGTTCTTGGCTAATACGCAGACGTTCATTGGACGCGATTGTTACGCCGGCCTGACCGCCGATGTTCCAAAGCACCGCAGGGTCCGCGTTAAGGTAGTTGAGCGGGCGATCTTCCTTGACCGCGGCCCAACTGCCTTGTGTGCCCGTGCCAGCGGTGTATTCGATATGCAGGGTTTGATTTGCGAGAAATGCCGCGAGATTAGGGTCGTCGCCAACAGGGGGCGCTAATTGATCGGTAACCCAGGCCGGCCAGCCGGAAGCTTGCACGGTGGCCACGTCCAGATCGCGGGCCCCGAATGTCACGCGGTTCAGCGCGACGCGAATTGGATCGGCTTTGGTAGGAAGCATTCTTGCTCCTCCTCAAGCCAAGCTGTGCGAGATAACAGACCAATCTACGCAGGCCTGGCACGTTGTATTTACTTGGAAGTCCCCAGCGTCGTATCCGTCCCTTGCAAAACTATACACGACCGGCATCGATTTACTTAAGAAAAATGCTGATTTATTTGCGGTTTTGCATTTGTACGTACTTAAAAAACACCCCTACGTTGTACTCCGTGAGTCTTCCGATCAGAGATATATTGCTCGGCGTTGTGATGTGCGAGTTGAACAACCTCGCCGAGCGCGTCCCCATATCACTAACGCTGCCTCGATGCCGGCGTTGCTTTGGAAATTATTCTTTCGGGCGACGCGATGCGCGGGTCTTCGCGACCGCTTTTTGCTCGTGCAGTGCGCGCTCGAGAGCCTCGATGACGCAGTTCATGATCATGATGCGCGCATAGCGCTTGTCGTTGGCCGGGATGAGGTGCCAAGGCGCGTGTTTTGTGGACGTAGCCGCAACCATATCGTTAACAGCTGCTTCGTAATAATCCCACTTGGCACGATTGCGCCAATCGTCCGCGGTGATCTTCCATTTCTTATAAGGCGTTTCCTCGCGCTCCTTGAAACGCCTGAGTTGTTCATGTGGATCGATCTGTAGCCAGAATTTCAAAACCACGGCGCCATGCTCACTAAGTTGCGCCTCGAAGTCATTGATCTCGCTGTAAGACCGCTCCCAAGCCTCTTTTGTGATCAGATGTTCGACGCGTTCCACCAACACGCGGCCATACCAGGTGCGGTCGAACAGGATCATATGGCCGGCACGACCGACGTGGCGCCAAAACCGCCAGAGATAGTGATGGGCGCGTTCGTCGTCGTTAGGGGCGGCAATCGGCACGACTCTGTAATTTCGCGCGCTCAGGGAATATGTAAGCCGGCGGATCGCACCGCCTTTGCCTGCGGCATCGGCGCCTTCGAAAGCGATCACGCTGGAAAGACCGACAGCGCGCGCGGCTTTTTGAAGTTCATAAAGCTGCGTTTGGCAGGTGCGGAACGCCCGTGCGTAATCCGCAGGGCCCATGGTCTTGGAGAGATCGAGTTTCGCGAGCGCCCCTGACCGGTTTGTTTTCAGCAGGCCTTTCTTCTTGTCGTGCTTGCGTGCGTGCTTGATGTCTTTCGCTGCGGCCTTGGATTTTTTGCGCCACGATTTTCGGTGCGCTTTGATGGCATCGCGCAGAATCGTCAAGACACTGGCGCGTCGATAATTGTCGTCGGTTCCATCGATGACGTGCCAAGGCGATTGGGTGGTAGAGGTTGCGCGCCGGCTTTTGGCCGCGACGGCCGTGAAGGTGTCGTAGGGCGCCGATTGCGGCCACGCCGTGTCACTGGCTCGGAAGCCAAAGACCGGATCAACCCGATGCTCGTCGACTTTACGGCGCTGTCCGTTTTTATCGAGGTTCAGCCAGAGTTTGACGATCAGCGCGCCATTATCGGCCAGTGTACGCTCGAAAGCGGCAATGCGCTTGAGGTGTTGGGCAAATGCCGCGGCGGTCGTATGGCCCCGGCAATGGGCGGCGACCGCATCACCATACCAGCCGTCTAGATAAAGGCCGATGTTGCCGGCCGCCGGTAGGCTGCGCCAATAGCGCCAAAACAATGGCCGTTCACGTTCCTCGTCGCTCGGGGCATCGACGGCATGTGTATGGATCCAGCGAGGGTCCATCCAGGTGTTCAGGAGGTTGAGCGTGTCCACCCCACCCGCGCCCTGAACGCCCGAGACCACAATGATGATCGGAAAGGCCGCGGCTGCCCGGCAACGCTGCTGCAAATCGACCAGTTCGACTCGCAGGCGGTCCTTGACCTCGCGGAAAGCGGTGTCTGTCATGGCTGCCCGGTTTCCGGTAATCCGGGTTTTTGGCGTTATGACCATCCCAATCCTGCCATATTGCGCTGCCAGATAACGGTTGCGCCTAGGTTATAGCGGCCTTGCCATGCCGCCGCTTGGATTCCACGAGAGACTATTGTATCTCCCCCAGCATGATTTACCCGGATTGGTTTTGCACGTTCCGGGCCTCCACCTAAATAAGAAGGAAACTCAGGTCCCATGACAGTCCGCGTCGCTCTCAATGGATTTGGCCGCATCGGCCGTATGGTCTTCCGCGCCATGGTCGAAGCCAAACGGTCCGATGTGGAATTTGTCGCGATCAACGACCTGGGCCCCGCGGAATCCAATGCTCACCTTCTGAAGTGGGACTCAGTCCACGGGCCGCTGCAGGCCGATGTTGCGGTTTCCGGCGACGTCATGACCGTCAACGGCAAGGGCGTGAAAATCTATAAAGAGCGCGACCCTTCCAAGCTGCCCTGGAAGGACTTGGGCATCGACATCGTTGCCGAATGCACGGGCATTTTCACGGACAAGGAAAAGGCGCAAGCCCACCTGACCGCCGGCGCCAAAAAGGTGTTGGTCTCGGCCCCTTCGGGCGGCGCCGATCTCACCGTCGTTTACGGCGTCAATCACGACAAACTCAAGAAAGAGCATCTCGTCGTCAGTAATGCCTCCTGCACCACTAACTGCTTAGCCCCGGTCGCCTATGTTCTGCATGAAACGTTCGGTATCGAGCAGGGTTACATGACCACCATTCACGCCTATACCGGCGATCAGTCGTTGGTGGACACCTTGCACAAGGACCCGCGCCGCGCCCGCGCCGCAGCGCTCAGCATGATCCCCAGCACAACCGGTGCGGCGAAAGCCGTGGGCGAAGTGCTGCCGGCCTTGAAAGGCAAGCTCGACGGCTCGTCCATCCGCGTGCCGACACCCAATGTCTCGGTGGTGGATTTGAAATGCGTGCTCAGCAAGTCCGCGACCGAAGCCGAAATCAATCAGGCCATGACTGATGCGGCGTCGGGCAAGACCTTCAACGGTGCGCTGAAGAAAGTCCTGGAAGTGAACACGTTGCCGTTGGTGTCCATCGACTTCAATCACAACCCGGCCTCCAGCACCTTCGATGCAACCCAGACCAAAGTCATGCCGGGCAATTTTGTGCGCGTGGTGTCGTGGTACGACAACGAGTGGGGCTTCTCGAACCGCATGCTTGATACGCTTGCGGCCATGGGCAAGCTGCTCTAGTCCGCCCGCCGTTCCATGATCAAGTTCAAGACTCTGGGTCAGGCCGACGTCGGCGGCAAACGCGTGCTCGTACGCGCCGATCTCAATGTGCCGGTGAAAGACGGACGCGTGACCGACGCAACGCGCATCGTGCGTCTTGCGCCCACCATTACCGATCTCTTGATGCGCGGCGCCAAGGTCATCGTGCTGTCGCACTTCGACCGACCCAAAGGCAAGCGCGTGCCCGAAATGTCTCTGCGGCCCATCGTGCCGGCGCTCGCAAAAGCTATTGGCCACAGTGTCGCCTTCGCCGACGATTGCATCGGCGAAGCGGCCGAGACTGTGGTTGAGTCCCTGAAACCCGGGCAAGTCGCGCTGCTCGAAAACGTGCGCTATCACAGCGGTGAAGAAGCTAATGACCCTGAGTTCGTGCGTGCACTCGCGGCGCTTGGCGATATTTATGTCAATGATGCTTTCTCCGCCGCGCACCGTGCCCATGCCTCCACCGAAGGCCTAGCTCATGTGTTGCCGGCTTACGCCGGGCGGCAGATGCAAGCCGAGCTGGAAGCACTGACGGCGGCGTTGGAGCAGCCCAAGAAGCCGGTCATGGCGATTGTCGGCGGCTCGAAAATCTCCACCAAACTCGACGTGCTCAACAATCTCGCGGCGAAGGTCGACGTCTTGGTGATTGGCGGCGGCATGGCCAATACCCTTCTCAACGCGCAAGGCATCAATGTCGGCAAATCCCTGTGCGAGCGCGATCTGGCCGACACCGCGCGTGATATCCTTGAGAACGCCAAACGCAATAAGTGCGAAATCTTTCTGCCGACCGATGTTGTCGTGGCAGACGGTTTGAAGGAAGGCGTGGCCACGGCGGTTTGCGCCGTGACGAATGTGCCCGCCGACAAGATGATCCTCGATGTGGGTCCGGCCACGACGCTTGCCTTGAAGAACAAGCTCAACAGCTGCAAGACGCTGTTGTGGAACGGCCCGCTCGGCGCGTTCGAGATTAAGCCCTTTGATGCCGCGACTTTCGACGTTGCCCATTACGCCGCGGCGTTGACGAAAGCCGGTACGTTGGTTTCGATTGCCGGCGGCGGCGATACCGTGGCGGCTTTGAACGGCGCGGGTGTGACGGGCGATCTGTCTTACGTCTCCACAGCCGGTGGCGCCTTCCTGGAGTGGATGGAAGGCAAGGAACTGCCAGGTGTGAAAGCGCTGGGCGGTTAGATCGCAGATCGAAAACGGGACTTAGATTGAAAGTCCGGCGCGGCCCATTTGCAGAAACTTGTCGCGGCGGCGGGCGCGGAGCTGCGCGCCGTCGATGCGGGCGAGCTGGTTCAAGTGCATTTCCAGCGTATCGCGGACGGCGGTGAACACGGTTTCGGGCGCGCGATGCGCGCCGCCGATAGGCTCAGGGATAATGCCGTCAATGATGCCAAGGCGCTCCAGATCCTGCGCGGTGATTTTCAAGGCTTCGGCGGCAGTCTTAGCTTGTTCGCCATCGCGCCACAGGATCGAGGCGCAGCCTTCCGGCGAGATCACTGAATAGATCGAGTGTTCCATCATCAGCACGACGTTGGCGACGGCCAATGCGATGGCGCCGCCTGAGCCGCCTTCGCCGATGATCAATGAGACCAGCGGCACTTTGACGTCGAGACAGGTTTCGATACAGCGCGCGATAGCCTCGGCTTGGCCGCGCTCTTCGGCATCAACGCCGGGATAAGCGCCGGCGGTATCAACCAGGGTTACAACCGGAACCGCAAAGCGGTCGGCGAGTTCCATCAGGCGCTTGGCTTTGCGGTAGCCTTCAGGTCGCGCCATGCCGAAGCTGTGTTTGATGCGGGTTTCGGTGTCGCGGCCTTTTTCGATGCCGATCATCATGACCGACTTGCCGTTGAAGCGGCCGAGACCGCCGATGATGGCAGCGTCTTCGCCGAAGGCGCGGTCACCGCAGAGCGGCATGAAATCTTCGACCAAAGCTTTGATGTAGTCGACGGTGTGCGGACGTTCCGGGTGGCGGGCCACCTGGGTCTTCTGCCAGGGCGTGAGTTTGGCGTAGGCCTGACGCAGATCGCGGTCGACGCGGGTCTGCAGGCGGCTGACTTCCTCGGCAATGTTCAAGCCATCGCTATCGGACAGATGCCGCAGCTCGGCGATCTTGCCTTCAAGTTCAGCAATAGGCTTTTCAAAGTCGAGAAAATGCATGCTTAACCCGTGACCTCAACGCACCGGGGGTAAGGGTCCCGGTCCCCAACTATATAGGTCTAAGGCAGCATCAATGCCTTCGGCCGGTTAAAAAGTCAACAACGGTGCGCCGCAAAATACCCTTATGTTGTTGTAATAGAACGAAATTCAGACAATAAATTGCGGTCGTTCATGAAGCCCAGCGACGATTTTCTCGTAGTCCGGGGTATTTTCTGGGGTGATGACGCCGTGGCGGATAGCGAAGTCGATGATCACCAGATTGACGTTGAATTTGAACCTCGACGTCGATTGAACCAGCTTCAGCACCTTGGCTAAAGACATCAGCCGATAACGGGATGTCTCTTCGCTGGAGCGCGGCTTCACGGTCGCCGGCATCGCCAAATCGTAACAAAACAAGGTGTCGACCCGCAGGCCTTCCGGAGAGGCAAAGCTATAGGTCAGGACACTGGCGGCGCGCGCCGTGCGGGCAAGGCGCGGTGTGATGTGGGCTTCTTCGCCGCATTCCTTAACCAGATTGTCCATGAGGCCGAGGTCCGCCGGCTGGCCGCCCGCGACCATGTTGTCGAGCTTGCCCGGCTCTACTTTCATATTTCGTGCGCGTGTGCCGATCCAAAGATGAAGGCCGTCACGTTTCTGAATCAGGCCATTCACATGCACGCCGTAAGCGCGCAATCCGAAAGCCGGCGTGAAAGCACGGTCGATGCGAAAGACTGTGCGATCGCTCCACTGATTGCGCACAGCGTAAAGTTCACCGCGCGGTTTTGTGAAGAGTCCCGTTTCCATAAACGCGGGCGTCAATTCGGCGATGGCCTTGGAGCGTGCGGCGGGTGTGGAGAGCGTGGGGTTTAACGCGACGCCGCCGAGAGCCGGTTGAAAGACATGGCGAAAGCTCAGCAGGGCTGCCGCGCGCTCAGGCGTTAACCAGCCGTATTGGGTGCCCTCGACGACAAAGGGCAGGAAGGTGCCGAGATCGCGACGGTTGCAATGTTCAACTTTCTTAAGAAAACTCATTTGCGCTCCATCTAACACTCGCGGCCATAGATGTGTTGACTCGTGTCACCTAGAATCGGCGCCGCGGTTTCACATCGAATCCGCAGTGTCGGCAAAGGGGAAGCTGTTGTGAACGACTTTCTTGCCCAATTGCGCGAACGAACTCTTTTTATTTTGTCGGTCGCGGCCACAACGTTATGGCTGCTTGCGATGAGCGCCTACGTCAGCGCCCACGGCGGCCTCGCAGGCCTCGAGACTTTAGTCCCATTAGACCTCGCGATCTTAGTGGCAGCGGGCGCAGCGCCGCTGGCCGCGTTGTGGCTGATTGTGGCTGTAACCGAGCAGCGCCGTGCATTGAACCTGTTCGCCAAACGCATGGCCGACATGATGGCGCAAAGCCGCCAGAGCTTGCAGCAAGCTGAAATTCAGGCCCGCACGCTTATGCAATTGCAAGCGCAAGGTCAGCGCACCCAAGCCATGGAAACACGCCGGCTCGCTTTGCAGGACATGGCCGCGAGCGTTGCGGTGCTCGCCGAACGTCTCGGTGTCATGAATCGCGAGACCGCCAATGCGGCGTGGGCGCGTTATGGCGCGGGCGATGTGAATG
Source organism: uncultured bacterium (assembly GCA_903896775.1). Taxonomy (GTDB): domain Bacteria; phylum Pseudomonadota; class Alphaproteobacteria; order Rhodospirillales; family Rhodospirillaceae; genus SHVO01. The sequence continues at coordinate 230 of CAITZE010000245.1, read as the reverse complement.
TCTTCGTGCAAGCTTTCCTGGGTTTTGCCGTCTCACATCCCGACATCGGTGCGCGCATGGCTGAAGCCGTCGCGCTTGATTCGGTGGCCGGTGCCGCGCTTGCGACCTTTGTGCGCCGGTACGAGCGCCTGGCGGCATCTCTCGGTGACGACAAATTCGCAGCAGAGATTTTCGATGACGGTGCGTTGGGCCGCGCTTTCCGTTTATTCAAGAGCGCCGACGAGCAGGCC
>CAITZE010000244.1 GCA_903896775.1 uncultured bacterium | reverse complement strand
CTGCTGGGCGTATCGAGCATGCCTATAATATTCAGTAGCGTCGATTTGCCACAGCCGGACGGCCCCATGATGGCAACAAATTCGCCGGCCCCAATGTGAATATTCACCGCATTCAGCGCCGTGGTTTCAATAGCGTCGGTACGATAAGCCTTTGAGAGGTTTTCAATCGCGAGCATAATTTCTCCCCTGTCCTGCGTTTTATGATCCGGTGATGTCCAACCGGTCCTTATCGAGGAAGCCGGTGTAGGGCGATGTCACAATCTTCTCGCCGGGCTTCAGCCCATCGAGAACTTCAATGAAGCGGGAGTTGCGCCGGCCCAGGCGCACGTTGCGGCGAACCGCCGAATGTCCATCGGACGCGACCACAAACAGCCAAGAGCCGCCAGTGTCTTGAAAGAAAGCGCCGTCCGGAATGAGCAGGGCTTCGGCGGAATTACCCAGCGTCAGCTTCATTTGCAAAGTCTGACCGCGCCGCACGTCTTCGGGTTCGCCGTTGGTGAACACCAGATCGGCGGTGAAGTGGCCATCGCGCACCTGCGGGTAGATCTTGGCGATCTGCAGTTCGTAATCCTTGCCGTTCCAAGATAAGGTCGCATTTTGCCCAGCGACGACGCGGGTGAGATAGAACTCGTCGATATCGGCGGCAATTTTGCGATGATTGGGATCGTCGATTTGGCCAAGGCGCTCGCCCTTGCCGAGGCTTTGCCCGATCTCCGCGCTCAATGCCGTGAGCTTGCCGCTCACCGGCGCCAGGACTTTCAATCCGTCAAGATTGTGCCGAAACAATTCCAGGTTCTGCTCGAGGCGGCTTGTTGTCTCTTTGATCTGGCCAAGCTGCGTTTCCTGCATACGTTCGGTATTTTTCAGGCTTTCGATCAACAGATCGCGCTTTTGCTTTTGGTAGGCGTATTCGTCCTCGGTGCTTTCCAGATCACTCGCCGATGCGTTGCCACCGGCAAAGAGTTTGCGCTTGCGCTCCAGATTCTGCCCCAAGCGTTTGACCTGATACTCGGCCTCGACCAAATCGCGGCGATGATCGAGACGGCTTTGCGTGAGTGAAAGTTCCAGCGTGCGGGCATTGTTGGTCTGTTGCGCGACGTCGGTTTCGCGCGCCAAAACCTCAAGCTGCAATTGGGTGTTGGAGAGATCGACCAACACATCGCCGGCTTTTACTTCGGCGCCGTCCTCGACGTAGAGCTTCTCGACGCGCCCGCCTTCCATGGCATCTAGATAGACGGTCTTAAGGGGAGTCACGCGGCCGCGGATGGGGACAAAGTCTTCGAATGCGCCGTTCACAGCCTCGGCCATGGTTACGGTTGTGCCCTCGATCTTCACCGTGCGGGCCGCACTCCCGGCAAACATGAAAATCGCCAAAGCCCCGACGACGACAGCCCCGGCCGCGCCGGCAATGAGCGGGAGCCGTTTGCGCCACTGAGGCAGCTCGATTTTACGGTCCATGCCCGCGCCGCGTGATGACGTGCCGGCGGAAGTGGGCTGGGGAACAGAAGTAATCATCGTCATGGCCTAGACCGCTTTGCTATGCAGGCGGCGTTGGGCCGTCTGCTCTCGCTCTGCTAGAGCAATGTCCGTGCCAATTATTAAGTAATTGAAATATAACGATTAAATTTATAACTCTCGTTCGTATATTTAATATTTATCTATCTAGTCGCTATTTAATTCACTTATTAGCGCAAAGTAAAATGCATCCTCAAGCTTTCGAGCCTGAAGTGTTATCCCATTGATCCAAAGGGGATTATTTGGCTCATGGAACGGTTGTCTTTGCTTGTCCTGCCGCCTATACATCCTCCCTAACCTTTAGGGGTCTCCATTCCATGATTCCGCGCTATGCCCGGCCTGCCATGACCAAGAT
>CAITZE010000243.1 GCA_903896775.1 uncultured bacterium | reverse complement strand
GCGTTGTTGAAGTTCGCGCTCCAGCGCATTCAGATCGATGATGCCGTTAGCATCGACAATGATTCGATCAGCTTCGGCAATATGCGCAAGCACTGAACTGTGCTCGACGGTCGATGCCAAAGCACCGGAGCGGCCGGCCAATCCGCGCAAGGCCAATGTGTTAGCTTCCGTGCCGCCGGATGTAAAAATGACGTGCTGCGCCGATGAATTCACCATAGCGGCAACGGCTTCGCGCGCATCTTCGATGGCAGCGCGCGCACGACGTCCGAACCCATGCACAGACGACGGGTTGCCGAAGCGGCTCATCTCCGCGGTCACCGCCGCTGCGACTTCAGGCAAAACAGGCGTTGTTGCGTTGTAATCGAGATATGAAAATGCGTCTGGGGCCATAAGCCCCTTTTACCATCACTTCGCAGCGAGGAAGCGTCCTATTCGGCGGGCAACTGTTGGTTTGCGGCGCTCGCCAATTTGCCCGACAGCACGTCGTGGACAGTGACGCTTTTCAGGAATTTAGCCACTTCCTGCTCCATCGCCAGCTAAAGCGTTTCCATTTGAACCCTGAGGCTTACTTCTTCGAGCGGCTGCACTGCCGCCGCGGGAGCTTCTGATTCGAACACCGCTCCATAGATGTCGGCGATGGTGATTTCATGGGTCGGGCGCGCGAGCACATAGCCGCCGCCCGGTCCCCGGACGCTCTTAATCAGGCCACCAGCGCGGAGCCGCGCAAATAATTGTTCAAGATAAGAGACGGAAATATCTTGGCGTTTGGCGATAGCGGCCAAGGTTGTGGGCTGATGAGCCGGTTGACAGGCCAAATCGACCAGGGCGGCGACCGCGTAACGGGCTTTGGATGAGTCTTTCATGAGAGTGGCCCTTTTAGTCTAACCTATTGGCCGTCCATCGATTTTCGAACTAATTCGCAATCGCGACAGCTCTTTTAAGTGATAAAATCAGAGACTTTCTGTAGGGATATACGGCTTCAACATGTATGTGGATCACGAATCACCCCCAGATACGCTCGGGATATTGAATGCGTTGCCGGGCGATTTCAGGTTTGCACCCCAGGGCCGCATCCCCTAAATACCCCTGCCAATCCCCACGATTTCCGCCGTCCATGGTAGTCTCGGGATTCGCGACACAAGGACAGCAAATGCCCGAAGTTATTTTCACCGGCCCGGAAGGGCGCCTGGAAGGCCGCTACCATCATAGCGAAGTGCCTCGCGCGCCTATCGCCGTTATCCTTCATCCGCATCCGCAGCACGGCGGGACAATGAATAATAAGGTTGTCTACAACCTCTATTATGTCTTTGTGAAAAAAGGCTTTTCCGTCGTTCGCTTCAATTTTCGCGGGGTCGGACGCTCACAAGGCGATTTCGATAACGGACAAGGCGAATTGTCCGATGCCGCTTCGGCGCTGGATTGGCTGCAGTCTGTTAACGCCAACGCATCGTCCTGCTGGGTTGCCGGCTTTTCCTTCGGCGCCTGGATCGGCATGCAGCTTTTGATGCGCCGTCCCGAGATCGAGGGCTTTGTCTCGATCGCGCCGCCAGCCAACATGTACGACTTCTCGTTCCTCGCGCCGTGCCCGTCTTCGGGTCTCATTCTTCAAGGCACGGACGACGACGTGGTGCCAGAGCCGTCGGTGGAAAAGCTCGCCAATAAACTCAAGCTGCAGAAGAACATCACCATCGACTATCAGCTCGTCAAAGGCGCCAACCACTTCTTCAAAGATCACATGGATCAGTTGGTGACGTCGGTGAATAACTATGTCGATGCGCGCATGGGCACGGGCGCGACCACCGGACGCCGCAAAACCGCGCAAGGCTAAACTGAAATTAAGCCGACTTCCGCTGCGGGCGCGGCGTAGCAATACGCCCGCCGCAGGTTGGCTTTGCAACGCCGGTCGTGCCTGGAAAACTCAGCGGCAGACCGCGTAAACACCGGACGGCGAAATAGCCGAAGGCTTGCGCCTCAAGTGCATCGCCGTTCCACCCAATCTCATCCACCGAGGCCACGGGAATACCCGTGTACTCCGCCAGCAATTCCATAAGACGGGGATTGTGACGGCCGCCGCCGGTCACAAACAATTTTTTCGGATGTGCTGGGCAGTGAGTCAAAGCGCGCGCGACTGACGCAGCCGTAAATGCCGTCAGTGTTGCAGCACCATCTTCCGTTCCGAGATCTTTGACCTCGTCGGCAGTAAACGCAAAGCGATCAAGCGATTTCGGCGGGCGCTGGTTGAAGTAAGAATGCTTCAGCATGCGTTCGACAATATCAATATGCACACGGCCTTTTGCCGCGACTGCGCCGCCATTATCCATAGCGAGGCCAAGACGTTTATTGACCCAATCGTCGATCAGACCATTGCCCGGCCCGGTATCAAAACCGGTGAGATCCTGAGACTGCGCGCCGACGCAGGTGATATTGGCCACACCGCCCACATTCAAAATTGCAGCTGGCAAAGCGTGACGCGCGGCGAGCGCGGCATGATAAATCGGCAGCAGCGGCGCACCTTGTCCACCGGCTGCGACATCGTCGCTGCGAAAATCGAAGGCCACAGCAATGCCAAGGGCATCGGCGAGCCGCGCACCGTCTCCCATCTGCCAAGTGGCACCTTGTTTGGTCTCTGATGAGCCAGGGCGGTGCCAAATGGTCTGGCCATGAAAGCCGATCAAGTCGATAGCAGCTGTGGTCATGCCCATCGCTTCGAGCAGATGTTCGACCGCAACAGCGTGAAGATCGGTCAGTTCGGCCTCTAACGCCGCCTCAAGCGGAGAACCAACGCGCTCGGGCGCGGAGGTTATAAAAGCGGCCAGGCGGGCGCGGAACGCAGGCCCATAGGGTACCGTCGCGGCGGCACCCTGCTCGACAATGCTTTCACCATCTGTTTCCAGATAGGCGGCATCAATCCCATCCATGGACGTGCCGCTCATAAGACCCACGACGCGCAATGGTTTGAATGATGCCGAGGCGACCATGGGTACATTGTCCGAAAGGGGCGGGTATGGTACTCACCCGCGCCTGCTGCGGTGGC
>CAITZE010000242.1 GCA_903896775.1 uncultured bacterium | reverse complement strand
TCGGCGATTGCCTGGTGAATGCGCTTTACAACGTCTATGCCACAAAGGCAGTGCCGGATTTCGAGGGCAAGTACCTCGACATGCTGTCGGCTGGCGGTAAGCTGCGTCACAAGGAGCTCTTGGCGCCCTTCGGTCTCGATGCGAGTGACCCCGGTTTCTGGCGGCGCGGCATGAAAACCATCGAAGGCTTTATCGACGAGCTTGAGAAGACCGCCTGATGGCGCTCACACCGTTTCATATCGCTGTGCCTGTTCACGACATCGCCGCCGCGCGGCGGTTTTACGGCGGTATCTTGTAATGTCCGGAAGGACGCAGCGATACGTTGTGGGTGGATTTCAATCTTTACGGCCACCAGTTCGTTTGCCACCTCAATCCCAATCTCCGGGAACACCTTCATCATAATCCTGTCGATGGCCACGACGTGCCGGTGCCGCACTTTGGCGTCGTCCTCAGCATGGAAGACTGGACGGCTTTGGCCGAACGCTTGAAGAGCAGCGGCATCAATTTTGTGATTCCGCCTCATATCCGCTTTAAAGGTGAACCGGGTGAACAAGCTACAATGTTCTTCTATGACCCTTCGGGCAATGCGCTGGAGTTCAAAGCCTTCAACGATATCGGCCAACTCTTCGCGACGTAATTGATGTCGCAAGAAGACAATCAAAACACCCTTGCTGGACGCGTCAAAAGATACGCTCAGGTCGGCACGGCTATCGGCGGCTTTGCGGCGCGTGTAGCTGGCGAACGCGTGTTAGGGGTTAAAAGTGATCCGGCGCGCAATGCCGAGGTCCTAAGAATTGCGCTGGGCGGCCTCAAAGGCCCTCTCATGAAGGTCGCGCAAATTCTTTCGACCATCCCGGAAGCGTTGCCACCAGAATATGCCCAAGAGTTGTCTCAGCTGCAGGCCAACGCGCCGCACATGGGCTGGCCCTTCGTCAATCGCCGCATGACGACCGAACTGGGCACAGGCTGGAAAGACAAATTCAAATCCTTCCCGCGCGAAGCAGCGCGCGCGGCATCCCTCGGGCAGGTGCATAAGGCCACAGCGCTCGATGGGCGGACACTGGCGTGCAAGCTGCAATACCCGGATATGGATTCCGTAGTCGAAGCGGATTTACGCCAATTGAAGATCGTCTTCGCTGCTTATCGCCGCATGGATACTTCTATTGATCCCAGTGAAATCCACACTGAGATCGCTGCGCGGCTCAAGGAAGAGTTAGACTACAAAAACGAGGCCCGAAACCTCGCGCTCTATCGCCACATACTGGCCGATGAGAAGGGTGTGCATGTGCCCGAGGTCTTGGCGGAGCTTTCGACCAAGCGGCTCCTCACAATGACGTGGTTGGAAGGCGAGCCAATCAAAGGCGTAGCAGTCCGCGCCGATCAAGCCACGCGCGACGCTATCGCGGTCAATATGTTTCGCGCTTGGTATGTGCCGTTTTACAAATACGGCGTTATCCACGGCGACCCGCATCTCGGCAATTACACGGTTCGCGCTGATGCCACCATCAATCTTATGGATTTTGGCGCTATTCGGATCTTCGATCCGAACTTCGTAAAGGGTGTCATCGATCTGTTTCGTGCGCTGCAGACCGGCGATCGCGCACTGGCGGTGTCGGCCTATGAGACGTGGGGCTTCATGAATCTCAGCAATGATATGATTGATACGCTCAACATTTGGGCGGCGTTTGTCTATGCGCCGTTGATGGAAGATCGTCCACGGCTGATCGAAGAAACCAATGCTGCCGAGCAAGGGCGCGAAACCGTAGCGAAAGTGCACAAAGAGTTGCGACGTTTGGGCGGTGTTAAGCCTCCGCGCGAGTTTGTGCTGATGGATCGGGCCGCGATTGGCTTGGGCTCGGTATTCATGCATCTACGTGCCGAAGTGAACTGGCACCGCTTATTCCACGAGACGATCGCGGGCTTTGATGTGGATGCACTTTCCAATGCGCAGAGTACGGCGTTGAAGAAGGCCGACCTCGCCTAGGTCGCGATTATTTTTGCGTCAGCGGCAGAATGTTCTGACTTGTCGCCAGCGCGAAGTTGAGAGGCTCGTCTCCTCGCGCGCGCTTGCACACGATGCGATTGACGCCGGTCATTTTCGCGACTTTCGGAATCGCGAAATCAGCCCGCCAGACCAAACCCCAACGGTCGGATTGCGTTGTAAGCGTGGTGCCCAATTCAAGACCCAGCTTCGCCGGCACGTGCGCCATGCACTTTTGGATAAGCTCGTTGTCGTCTGGTGCTACTTGTTCGTCTTGCGGCGCGAGGGGTGGCGTCGGCGCATCATCATCCTGAGCGCAAGCCGCATTCAAAAAGGCCAATCCTCCAAGCATCATCAAGCTCAGGGCGGCAGCTTTAGCTTTGGACCTCATTGAGCCGCAACCCGATCATTCAGTCTTTTCCTGACCGAATGTATCACATGGAGCGGCGTTTTGGCTGCAATCGGCATCAAGATTCATGACGCCGCTAAGCATTTCGTTGCTGACAACGAGTTGGACGGGAATAAAGCGTTGGTCGTTACTGAAGAGGAGTTTGGCCTCTGACTCCCGCATACGATCTTCGGTCTTTTTACTAAATCCGAAGACTGGCTCCAGTTTCGCCGTCACGGGAATCACCTCGCGCGCGGTGCCATTGATACTCACCGAGCGCGGTGCATCTGCGTGACCAATAACGTCGTACCGTCTGCGTCCATCGTAGATTGGAACGCGGAAATTCTTCGGCCGTGCATCGGCAGAACCTTTTTCAATGACTTGCGCCATGAGCTGTCCGCGCGCTGCAATGAACGCGGCCATTGGATCAAACACATTCGTGCGCATATTGGCAGGAACGTCTTTTTGCTGATCGCCTCGGTCATTCCAAGGCAAATCTTCCCGCGCAATGGGCGCAGCCGTCGCCGGATTAAAGTAGCGCTCTTCGGATTTCGCCAATCCCGTTGTGGGATCGAAGGTCATCGTCATATCGGCGGCAATTTCATCCGTCGACCATTGGCGGGAATAAACAGCCGGCTGCGGCATAAGACTGGCGCCATTGGCTGCCGCCGCGGGCACGAAGCGACCTTCACCCTTCATGTCGGAATTGAAATTCTTCACCATCTTGGCGACACCCCGCGCGGTCACCTTCATCGCGGTGGAATAGGCGGTCTCGCTCTGATTGAGGGTAATCATCGCGTCACCCAGATGCAGTCCGCCGACCATGATATTGTAGGTTAAGCGCTCCGACTGCGCTCGTGGCGCTGGCGCATCCGAAACTGCAATGGAGGAAATCGCCGCGGCGTGAGCCGGAACATTAAGCAATAAAATGGCTGCGAGTGTTGCACCCGCCGACTTAATTCCAAATCCGCCTTTTCCAGGCGAAGGTCTTTGCATCGGCCGCTAGCTCCCGAGGCTCTCTGCGGCGCTCACTCTAAAGACACTCGCACCGCATATCTATGAAGTATGACGCTCGACTCGGGTCTTATGTTCCTTTTGCAGTGCGGTGAAACCGCTAAGCTGCGGCTGACGCTAAATTTTCATCTATGGCGCGGAATGTTTTAAGGCTAAGAAGGTTGCCGAGAACGATGAGACCAGCAGCGTTGGGAGGCGCCTGGCGCCTCTTACCGCGATACTGGTTCCCCGAGTCATTCATGGCGTTAAAATGGGGGCGTATCGATGCAGATTGCCGTTCTGAAGGAGCGACGCGCAGGTGAATCTCGCGTTGCGGCCTCACCTGATACTGTCAAAAAATTTGTAGCACTTGGCGCGAAAGTGACCGTGGAAACGGGTGCGGGCGCTGGGTCGTCGTTCAACGACAGTGTCTTTCAAGAGGCGGGCGCAATCATCGCGCCTTCGGCTGCTGCTGCGGCTGGCAATGCCGACATGGTTTTCAAAATTCAAAAACCCATGACCGCGGCGGAAGGCGTTGATGAGGTCAGCTACCTCAAGTCGGGCTCGATTTTGATGGCGCATTTGAATGCGCTCACCGATAAGCCGCTCATGCAAGCCTTGGCAACACAAGGCGTGACCTGCTTCGCGTTGGAGCTGATGCCCCGCATCAGCCGCGCACAAGCCATGGATATCCTGTCGTCGCAATCCAATCTTGCCGGCTACAAAGCCGTGGTCGATGCCGCGGCGACTTTCGGTAAAGCCATGCCGATGATGATGACGGCTGCGGGTA
>CAITZE010000241.1 GCA_903896775.1 uncultured bacterium | reverse complement strand
GGCCATTTCTCGCACCTCGCCAACATCGCCGAGGACCAGCACCACATCCGCCGCACGCGCGTGCACGCGATTCAGGGCGCGCCGCCGCGCCCTGGTTCCATGGCCTATGCGCTGAACCGCGCCAAGGCCGCGCGCATTTCGCCCTTGCAGATGCAGGATTTCTTTGACAACGCCATGTGCACGGCGGTGCTGACCGCGCATCCCACCGAGATCCGCCGGCGCAGTTCCATCGACCGCGAAATGGAGATCGCAGGCCTATTGGATCAACGCGACCGCATCGAGCTGACGCCGGAAGAACTGACCCAAAACCGCGACGGCTTGCGCCGCGCCATCGTCACGCTTTGGCAGACCAGCATCTTGCGCGATGTCAAACCGCGCGTGATCGATGAAGTCACAAACGGTCTCGCCTATTTCGACCAGACCTTCTTGCGCGAAGTGCCGCGCTTTTATGCCAACCTCTCCGACAGCCTCACCGCCATGGGCTGGACGAATATCGCCATCGCGCCTTTCCTGCATATCGGCAGCTGGATCGGCGGCGACCGCGACGGCAATCCTTTTGTCACCGCGGAAGTGTTGCGCGATACGCTGAAGATGCAAAGCGAGCGCGCGCTGCGCTTCTATCTCGAGGAACTTTATCAGTTGGGCGGCGAGCTACCCTTGGATGCGCGCATGGTCAATCTGACCGGCGACATCCGCGAGCTGATCTATGCCTCGCCCGACCGCGCCGTCCACCGCCGCAACGAGCCCTACCGCCGTGCCGTCAGCGGGCTCTATGCCCGTCTCGCCGCGACGGCGCACGCGTTAGTGCAGATCGAGCCGGCCCGCCCCGCCATGGGCGAAGGCCGCCCTTACACAGAAGCCGCCGAGTTCTTTAAGGATCTCGATTCTATTCATCAGTCCCTTGCCCTGAATGGCGCGACAGATCTTACGCGCGGACGCTTGCGCTTGCTGAAACGCGCTGTAGGCGTATTCGGCTTTCACTTGGCGCCCGTGGACTTGCGCCAAAACTCCGACGTGCACGAACGTGTCATCAACGAGTTATTCAAAGCGGCAGGCGTCGCCCGCGATTATCTCAAGCTCGACGAAAAAGGACGACTTGCCGTGCTGCGCGCCGAGATCAGCAGCGCACGTCCGCTTTCAGCGCCTCACATCAAGTATTCCAAAGAGACCACTGGCGAGCTTGCCATCGTGCGCACCGCCGCCGAGGGCCGTGCCCATTACGGCGCCGCCGCCGTGCCGCATTACATCATCTCCAAGACCGCCAGCGCCTCGGATATTCTCGAAGTTGCCGTGATGTTGAAAGAAGCCGGGCTCTTGAACGCGCGCGACGACCGTCTCGATGTCGACATCATTCCGCTGTTCGAAACCATCGAAGACTTGCGCAACGGCCCCGGTGTCATGGATCAGCTATTCAACCTGCCCGAATATCGCCAGCTGCTGAAATCGCGCGGCAATGTGCAAGAAGTGATGCTGGGTTATTCCGACAGCAACAAAGACGGCGGCTACACCACATCGACCTGGGAGCTATACAAGGCAGAGCTGGGCCTGATCGGCATCTTCAAACACCACAATATCCGGTTGCGGCTCTTTCACGGCCGCGGCGGCTCGGTCGGGCGCGGCGGCGGACCCAGTTATCAAGCCATCCTCGCCCAGCCCAAAGGTGCAGTGCAGGGTGCCATCCGCATCACCGAACAGGGCGAAGTCATCGCCGCCAAGTATTCCAACGCCGAAGTGGGCCGACGCAATCTCGAGACGCTGGCCGCGGCCACATTGGAAGCTACATTGTTGGAGCCGGAAAGCGCCGCGCCGCCGGAAGACTATCTGCTGGCTATGGACGCGATTTCCGCCGCAGCCTTTAAGGCCTACCGCAATCTGGTTTACGAGACGCCCGGCTTTGAAGACTACTTTCGCGAGTCCACCGTGATCGGCGAAATCGGAAGTCTCAATATCGGCAGCCGTCCGGCCTCGCGCAAAAAGTCGTCGCGCATCGAAGACCTGCGCGCAATTCCCTGGGTGTTCAGCTGGTCGCAATGCCGCCTAATGCTGCCCGGCTGGTACGGGTTTGCCTCCGGCGTGAATGCGTGGCTCGCCAAGCACCCGAGCGGTATGAAGCAGTTGCAGGCCATGCACCGCGATTGGCCTTTCTTCAAGACCATGCTGTCCAACATGGACATGGTGCTGGCCAAAAGCGATATCGGCATCGCGTCGCGCTATGCCGAGTTGGTCTCCGACCGCACCTTGCGCAACACCGTCTATACGCGCCTGTCCGACGAATGGAGTGCGTGCATCGAAGTGTTGCTGGCTATCCGGGGTCAGAAGAAATTGCTGGAAGACAATCCGCTGCTGGCGCGCTCGATCCGCAACCGCTTCCCCTATATCGATCCGCTCAACCACATCCAGATCGAACTCTTACGCCGTCACCGTGACGGCGATACCGATGAATCCGTCGTGCAAGGCATCCACCTGACCATGAACGGCATCGCGGCGGCGTTGAGGAATAGCGGCTGATAACAAACTGCTACAAAGCAGACGCTTTAAAGCAGACGGGCGGGAGAATTCATCTCCCGCCCGCTTCGGCCCCCAACAAAACTCGATATCTGAAATTAGTGCCGCGTGTCTGTGCCTGCGGCGGTGGTCGCGACGGCCCGGCGCAGCATGAACGCTTGGCTGCGCCCCCGCGCTACCGTCCAGCGGTCGCGGCGCGGAACGGCGCCGGTTTGGCTCTTCTGCCGGTAAAGCGCCAAGCGCTTCTTCAGGCTGTCCGGCAGGTTGCGTTGTTGTGTCTTTGTTTCCATGCGCAACATCTTGGCAGAGTCGCGCACCGAAATATTCTGTGCGAAGGTATGTAATACTTTCGTTACACCTCCCGGTCTTTACGTACGCCTTTCGAGGTAGAAACGGCAACCACTGTGAGGGACATAAAGGCGTTGCAACTTCGGCGCGTGGCTTCTGCGCAATTTGAGGATGAATGAAATGAACTGGGCTTACGTCGCGCCAATCGGGATGTTGCTGGTCTCCAACGTCTTCATGACTTTCGCTTGGTACGGGCAGCTGAAATTCCCCGGCACGCCGCTGTGGATCGTCATTCCCGTCAGCTGGGGCATCGCATTCTTTGAATACTGCCTCGCCATCCCGGCGACCCGCATCGGCGCCACGGTTTATTCGGCAGCGCAGCTGAAGACGATGCAGGAGATCATCACGGTCTCGATCTTCGCGGTGTTTTCGGTGTTTTACCTGGGCGACACCTTGCGCTGGAATCACGTGATGGCTTTTGCCTGCGTCGCCGCCGCCGGGTTCTTCGCCTTCCACAAGTGGGATTAAACCCCGCGCGCGGAAGGCGCGCAAAAACTAAAGCAATCCCAGCTTCGCCAGTTCCAGCTTCATCTTTTGCGGCATCGTGGGATCGATGAACAGTTTGCCGCCTCTTTTGATATCGGTCGGCACAGCATCGGCCTTTAGATACCGCCAGCCTTGAAAGGCACGTTGCGCGCGCGGCTGCACCAGGATTTGCACGGGTGCCAACTCGATCACACACATGGCCTTGCCGTCTTCCTCGTCCTCGCTGAATCCGAGAATGGGCTGGCGCACCAGGATCATGCCTTTGATCACCCAATAGAGCGATCCGCCGTCCAGCAGCTCCTTGTCGCGCTTGGGCGTCATGCGCGTCCAATGGCGATAGCGGCCAGTCTTTTTGTCGCGCCATTGCTTCTGGCGTTTATCGAGATGTTCGAGGTCGTCGATGCCGACGGCCAGTTTGATGAGATTGAGGGCCATTACAGTCTTTAAAAATTACTTGGTCATCCTTGGGGCGAAGCCCCAAGGATGACAATTAAGAAAATGCGGACGCACCAGCTAACTCTTCGGGAACTTGATGACAACCAACGTCACGTCGTCGCGCTGCGGCTCGCCGTCGGCGAATTCCTTCAGCCGCGCGACAACGGCTTGGCAGATCTCTTCCGCCGAACGCTTGGCGTGGGTGCGGATCACGTGTTTGAGGCCGTCCTTGCCAAAGGCGCGCCCATCGGGATTAAGCGTCTCCCAGATGCCGTCGGTGCCGATGACCAGGATCGCGCCGCTTGGCCATGCGTCGCGCTCGTGCTCTTCAAACTGCCAGTCGGGATTGACGCCCAGCGGAATGTCCTGCGCTGCAATGTCCTCGAAATCATCCGTGGCGGGATCGAACAGGAAAATCGGTCCGTGACCGGCGTTGATCCAGCGCGCATCGCGGGTATCGGGCTCCAGCACCAGATAAACCAGCGTCACAAAGCGCCCCGCCGCCGCGTCCGCTGCAAGATGGCGATTGACCGCGCGCATCACCGGTTTCAGCACCGTGCCGTCGCCGGCATAGCCGCGCAACAGCACGCGCACGGAGGTCATCGTCAGCGCCGCGACCACACCGTGGCCCGCGACATCGCCGACGATGATGCCGATGCGCCGATCACCGGCGTCGTCGCGCATCTCCATGAAGTCGTAATAATCGCCGCCGACATCTTCGCTGTAGATGCTGATGCCCGCGATATCGAAGTCCGGCACCACCGGCGCTTTGTCGGGCAGAAGTTTCTGTTGCACTTCGCGCGCGAGGGTCAGCGATTCCTTGGTTTGGATATGCTGGCGCAACTCCGGCACCATGCTGTTGAATGCACCCGCGAGGTCGGCGACTTCATCGGAGCCTTCGATATCAACGCGCGTTTCCAGATCGCCTTTGGCGAGGTCTTTCGCCGCGGCGGCCAGGGCGTGCAAGGGTCCCGTCACCGAGCGCGCGGCCACCATCGACAGCACCGCAACCAGCACCACCAGCGCGATGGAAGCAATCCCGGCCAGGCGTACCTGATCGACGATAGCTTGACGCACGGAGGTTTGCGCCTGATCGGCGACCACAGCGATATCGTCCACCGGCACGACAAAAAGCAACGCGGAACTTAGTCCTTCGACCCGGCCATAAACCCAAACCGAGTCACGGCCCTGATGCGGCATCTGACGGATGCCGTCGCGCCCTGCGCGTAGATCGTCGATCAGGGCGTTCATGCCGTCGGGTGTGCCCGAGGCCAGCATCGGCGCTTCGGGCACCGAATCCCAGGATGAGCCGGAATCGTGATAGGTGCTGGACGCCAGCACGCGCAGGGTCGGGCGCGGCGCGGCGTCGGGCGAGGACGGCATTGCGGGCGGCGTGTAAGCCTGCCCGTCGGCGCCGGTCAGCTGCACGACAAAACTCTCGGCATTGGCGCCAAGCCGCAAGCGGCTGTGCACGGCGTCCAAGATCGAGAGAATGTCGATATCGATGGCGGTGACACCGGCAACGGTTCCATCAGGCCCATGCACCGGCATGGCCGCCGTCAGCAACAAACGGCGCGTCGACGCATCCAACAGCGGCGGCGTCCAGATGATATCGGGCGCGGCGGCGGCCGACGCGTACCACGCGCGCTGGCGCGGATCGTAATTGGCGGGATAGCCGCCGTGGCCGGGGAACGCCGAATGCACACCGTCTTTCAGCGTCGTGTACTGCCAATAGAACAGGCGCGGATTGGTGTCGTTGAGCTGGCGATAGACGGCATCGAGCGGCGCGAGGCGGCGCATCAGATTGTTGGTCTCGGTTGATGCCGCATCACCGGGCACCAGGAACGACTGGTGATCGCGGCTGATGGGCACGGCCTGCTGTTCGCGCCCCGGCGAGACGATGGCGTGGTCGAGCGCAAGCTCGGTGCCGGGCGGCCACGTCTTCGGCGCATCGAAGGCCGTGGTCATATAAATCTGCGTCGCCTCGGCGGGAAACGGTGCGGCCAGCAAACGCTCGACGGCAGCGGCTTGCAGGCGTAACGCGAGTTCCACCTGGCGCTGCTGCGCGGCCATGAGATCCGAGGAGTACCCAACCGCCTGGCGTAACTGACCTTCGATCTCGTCCATAGTCGCGCTCTTGCCGTGATCGGCGATGGCGGTGCCGAGATTCTCGGTCGCGCGTTCGCTACGCCAGCTCAAAGCCGCCAGCGGTAAAATCGCGATGATCAGCAGAAGCAGGAAAAGTTTGGCCTGGATGCGCATACGGCGATGGGTACTTCACTCTCGATGTCATTTGGCCGGAAAAGAAGCGCAAGCATGACAAGAAAAACGCAGGAACGCTAGATAAGGTCCCCACCTAAATCGCGCCAGTCCGGATTGTTTGGGCGCGCTACGCCGGCTTTTGAACGCCCAGCAGCTTATCGATGTGGAAGCCCTGGAACATGTTGATGCCCATAGTGGCGCCGATCTCCAGTGCGCGTTCGTTGTCGACGCGGATCAGCACCGGCAGCACGTTACATTCGATCAGATATTTGATGGCGCGCTCGCGCTCTTTCAAAATTTCCTCGGCGCCGTTGCGCCAGTGAATCTTGGCAATGCCTGCCCCGATATAATCGAGATCGACCAGACCCACGGTCTGCGGGAAAATCTGGTCGACGGCAATATGCGCGCCTTTGGATTTGATTAACCCGCGCGCGACCTGGAACTCGTCGAAGTTCTCGACGATGTTGGACTGGCGGAACTCGAACACCACCTGCGACAGTTTGCTCTGCGGCGTGGCTTCGATGAACCCTTCGAAGGCTTCGGTGAACACGCTTTCGACATTGAGGTTGATCGAACAGCGCGCCTCGGTGGTGTGCATATGATTGAAGGCCTGGAGCAGGATCTGATCCAGCACCAGGGTGAATTCATTGAACAGGCGGCCCGAGCCGCGCATCTCGACATCGACGAACAGCGGCTTTCGCAGCAAATCCATGCTGATGAAGTATTCGGTCATCACCGCTTCCGGCGGCTTGCCGGGCACGTTCATCGCCACATCCTGGCTGCGCACGAAGGCTTTGATGAACTTCTCGTTGCCGAACTTTTCGTAAGCCCGCATGACGTTCTTGATGTCGGCGGTGGTCAGCGGACGTAGCTGCTTGTCGCCGCCGCCGTCGGCTTCGGCCACGGCGCGCTGGGCGATCTCGGCGTATTTGGCGACACGATCGGCCGCCGAGCGGTAATTGTTGACGAGATCGTAGGACAGCACCAAGCGGCTTTGATCGATGGTGCCGAAGCTGCCGGGGAAATTGCGCTCGATCGTGCGCAGCATGTCGACCTTGAGGTCGCGCACCATGCCGACAAGGATCGTCTCGTTGACCTTCACCATGATCCCGAAGTCGAAGGCCGAGACGGCATAGACCGTGCCGTTGCGCTTGGACGAAATACCGAGCACGCCTTCGGCGATCTGCGCGACCAATTCGGGCGTGCGTTTGGTTTCGGGCAGCGCCGCGGTGACGCTGATGATGATGAGGTTGACGCCGCCCTCGGGCGCATGGCGCCACTGGCCCATGTCCTGCACCAGCGCGCGCAGGTCCTTGGGCTTCGCTTGTGCGGCCCCGGCCTGACTGGCTGCTGGTTGGATATCCGACATCTGCAAACAGTTCCTAAGAGGCTATGCAGTCCCTACAACCGCAGATGCGCCGCCGCGCGCCGGATAGCTACCGACGCGTGATTCTCCAAAGCTAGCCCGTCGGCCCGGATAGGTCAATTAACGCCATGAAATACTTATATTTCTGTGGCATATTTAGTTTGCACTCGAACCCCGAGGCCACTGAGCACGCTTCCGGGGAAATTGGTGCAATCGCGCACGCTTAAGGCACACACTAAACGGGGGACAGTCACATGGCCTTGGAAGATCTCATCGGCGAAATGCAGACTAAGGCGGAGCAGCTCAAAGAGTTGCACCACACTGTGCTTTTTGATCTCGGCGACGACGGCAAGATCCTTCTCGACGCTACCGGTGACGATGTGAAAATCACCGCCAACCCCGACGACGAAGACGCCGAAACCACGCTCGCCTTGTCCGCCGCCAATATGGTGAAGCTGATCAACGGCGATTTGAACCCGATGGTGGCCTTCACCTTGGGCAAATTGAAGGTCTTCGGCTCCAAGGGCATCGCCCTCAAACTCTCAAGCCTCTTGGATAAGTAGGAAAATCGCCCCGGAGTCGGGCGGCCAAGCTCTCAGACTTGCGCCCTTTCGCAGCGCAGCAACCCTCATTGGCCTATATTCTACGCCATTTCTTGCTGGCACTGGTGGCGAAGGGTTTGATTCGCTAGGATTTTTCGCCACCTAAAGAATACGACTTCGGACCGGGAGAATGTCCGAAGCGGCGCGCCGGGGACGGAAGATCCCACAAGGGAGAAATATGGCGGCTTACGACGTAAGCAGACCGGACTACCCGTGGCTCAAGACCTATCCCTCGTTTGTGGATTGGTCGCTGCCGATTCCCAGTGTCCCGGCTTTTAAACTGTTGCGCGATGCCGTCGCAGAATTCCCCGACCGCCCGTGTATGGAATTCCTCGGCAAGCATTGGACCTACGCCGAGACGGGCCGCCTCGCCGAACAAGCCGCGCAAGGTTTTCAAAAGCTGGGCGTGACCAAAGGCACACGCGTCGGCCTGCTGTTACCCAACACGCCGTATTACATCGCTGCCTTCTTCGGCATCCTGATCGCCGGCGGCACGGTCGTGAACATGAACCCTCTCTATGCCGCGCGCGAGCTGGAGAACATGGTGAAGGATTCCGGCGCCGAGTTCCTGGTGACCATGGATCTCACCGCCATGTATCCCAAGGCGCGCACGCTGTTGAACAACACGCCTCTGAAGAAACTCCTCGTCTGTTCCATGGCCGAAGCGCTGCCGTTCGGGACTGCGGTGATGTTCAACCTGTTCAAACGTTCGACCGTCGCCGACGTTCATGAAGACGACCGCCAGATCTGGTGGGACCATCTCATCGACAACGACGGCGAGCCGACACCAGTCGCCATCGATCCCATGGAAGATGTCGCCATCCTGCAATACACGGGCGGCACCACGGGCGTGCCCAAAGCCGCCATGCTGACCCACGCCAATATCAGCGCCAATGCCCGCCAAGTTTCCTCCTGGTATCCAAATCCGCATCGCGGCAACGAGCGCTTCCTGGCCGCGCTGCCGTTTTTCCACGTCTTCGCCATGACGGTAATCTTGATGGTGGGCCTCGAGTACGGCGCCGAGATCATCATGATGCCGCGCTTCGATCTCAAAGACTGTCTGAAGAACATCGACAAGAAAAAGCCGACACTGTTCCCGGCAGTGCCGACGATCTACACCGCCATCAACAATTCGCCCGACGTCGATAGCTACGACCTCACCTCGATCAAGCTTTGCCTTTCGGGCGGCGCGCCCTTGCCTGTCGAAGTCAAAAAGGCGTTTGAAGCGCGGACCCATTGCGTCGTCATCGAAGGTTATGGGTTGTCCGAGACTTCGCCGGTCGCCTGCACTAATCCCATGGTTGGCGTAAACAAGCCCGGCTCCGTGGGCCTGCCGATGCCCGGCACCATCATCGAAATCCGCTCGCTGGAAGACGACCGCATCCTCGGCATCGGCGAAAAGGGCGAGATTTGCGTGCGCGGACCGCAAGTCATGAAGGGCTACTGGAATCGCCCCAAGGACACCGCAGATGTCATGAAACACGGTGCGCTTCATACCGGCGATGTGGGCTACATGGATGACGACGGCTATGTGTTCATCGTCGACCGCATCAAGGATATGATCAACGCCTCGGGCTACAAGATTTATCCGCGTGTGCTGGAAGAGGCGCTTTATCAGCACCCGGCCGTGGAGGAAGCCTCGGTGATCGGCATCCCCGATGCCTATCGCGGCGAAGCGCCCAAAGCTTTCATCAAAATTCGCAGCGGGATGACGCTGACCGAACCCGAGATCCGCGCCTTCATGAAGGACAAGGTCTCGAAGATCGAACAACCCGCGGAATACGAATTCCGCGACGAGCTGCCGAAATCACTGATCGGCAAACTGTCGAAGAAAGAATTGAAACAAGCGGAAGCCGACGCCGTTAAGAAAAGCTGAGGCTGCAACACGATCTCGAATTTCTGATTCAGGCCGACATAAGGGAACCATCCAATGAGCAATGTTGTCATCGCAGGCTACGTCCGTTCCGCGTTCCATCTGGCCAACAAAGGCGCGCTGCGTAAAACGCGCCCCGACGATATGGCCGGCACGGTCATCAAAGGGCTTGTCGACAAGACCAAGGTCAATCCTGATCACATCGAAGACCTGATCATGGGCTGCGCCTTTCCCGAAGCTGAACAAGGCTTCAACATCGGACGCTGCGTTGTGTTTGTGGCGGGTCTTCCGGTCAGCGTGGCGGGCGTCACCGTCAACCGCTTCTGCGGCTCCTCGATGCAATCGATCCACCAGGCCGCCGGCGCCATCAAGATGGGCGCGGGCGATGCCTTCATCTGCGCCGGTGTCGAAAGCATGAGCCGTATTCCCATGGGCGGCTACAACCCCATGCCCAACCCGTCGCTGATCAGCCTCGGCAGCAAAGCCTATATCGGCATGGGCGAGACTGCCGAGAACCTGGCCGATAAATACAAGATCGACCGCACCAAACAGGAGCTTTTCGCCGTCGAAAGCCACAAGCGCGCCGCCGCCGCGCAAGCCGCCGGTAAGTTCAAAGACGAAATCATTCCGGTGAAGGGCGAAGGCGGCATGGTCGATGCCGACGGTTGTATCCGCGCCGACACCACCCTGGAAGGTCTTGCCGGCCTCAAGACCGCTTTCAAGGAAGGTGGTACGGTGACGGCGGGAACGTCTTCACCGCTCACCGACGGTGTTTCCGCCGTGCTGGTGTGCAGTGAAGAATATGCCGCCAAAAATAATCTGAAGCCGCTGGCCCGCATTCTCTCGGTCGCGGTCGCCGGTTGCGCGCCGGAGATCATGGGCATCGGGCCCGTGCCCGCCGCGCAGAAAGCTCTCGCGCGCGCTGGCCTGAAGCTGAACCAGATCGATCTCATCGAGCTCAACGAAGCCTTCGCCGCGCAATCGCTGTCGGTTGTGCAGGAACTGGGCCTCGATCTTTCCAAGACCAATATCGACGGCGGCGCCATCGCGCTGGGCCATCCGCTCGGCGCATCGGGCGGACGCATCACCGGTAAGCTCGCGTCGCTCCTCCAACGCGAAAAGAAAAAGTACGGTCTGGCGACCATGTGCATCGGCGGCGGTCAAGGCATCGCCACTATTCTCGAAGCGATGTAAGGGGCAGCCTCACATGGCCGAGATCAAAAAAGCCGCGGTGATAGGAGCCGGCGTCATGGGCGCCAGCATCGCCGCGCACATCACCAATGCCGGCGTGCCTGTCGTGCTGCTGGACATCGTTCCCAAGACTGGAACCAACCGTAACGCCATCGCCGAAGGTGCGGTGGCCAAGCTCTTGAAAGCCGATCCTGCGCCATTCATGTCCAAGAAGAACACCAACCTCATCACGACCGGCAATACCGAAGACAATATGGATTTGCTGGGCGAGTGCGATTGGATCATCGAAGCGGTCATCGAAGACATCGGCATCAAGCAGGCGCTTTATAAAAAGATCGAAGCCACGCGCAAGAAAGGCTCGGTCATATCAAGCAACACCTCCACCATTCCGCTGAAACAGCTGGAAGCCGGCATGCCGCCGGACATGGTGGAAGATTTCATGATCACGCACTTCTTCAATCCGCCGCGCTACATGCGGCTGTTGGAGCTGGTGGCGTCTTCCAAGACGCGCAAAGACCACATGGAGATGATCCGCGACTTCTGCGACGTGCGACTGGGTAAAGGTGTCGTGATCTGCAAAGACACACCCGGATTCATCGGCAACCGCATTGGCATCTATTGGATGCAGAACGCCGTGGTCGAAGCTATCAACATGGGCCTGACCGTCGAGGAAGCCGATGCCGTGGGCTCGAAGCCTTTCGGCATCCCCAAGACCGGCGTGTTCGGGCTGCTTGATCTCATCGGCATCGATCTGATGCCGCATCTCACCAAATCGATGCTGTCGCTGCTGCCCAAGACCGATCCTTATGTCGCGATCTCGGCGGAGCCGCCGATTGTCGCGACCATGCTGAAGAATGGCTGGATCGGCCGCAAAGGCCCCAGCGGTTTCTATCGCTTGCGCAAAGACGGCGGCAACAAGATCAAGGAAAGCATCGACCTCAAGACGGCTGAATATAAGCCGAGCGTGAAGGCGGACCTTCCGAGCCTCAATGCCTCGAAGAAAGGTGGCCTCAAGGCTCTTGTCGAGCAGACCGATAAAGGCGGCCAATACGCCTGGAAGATCGCGAGCGGCGGGCTCGTTTACACAGCTTCGCTGGTGCCCGAGATCGCCGACCGCATCACCGATGTCGATGACGCCATGAAAGACGGCTACGGCTGGAATATAGGCCCCTTCGAGATCATCGACACCATGGGCGCGAAGTGGTTTGCCGATAAGCTCGCCAAAGACGGCAAGACTGTGCCGCCGCTGTTGAAGCTGGCTGCAGAGAAAGGCGGCTTCTACCGCACCGAAAACGGCAAGCTGCAGTACCTGACCACCAAAGGCGATTACACGGACGTTGTGCGTGCGCCCGGCGTGCTCAAGCTCTCCGACGTCAAACGCGCCGGCAAACCGGTGCTCAAGAATCCTTCGGCGAAAGTCTGGGACATCGGCGACGGCGTGCTGTGCTTCGAGTTCACGTCACGCGCCAATAGCCTCGATCCGCTCACCATGGCTGCCTACAAGGACACCATGAAGCTGATCAAGGGCGACAAGAAGTGGAAAGGCTTGGTTGTTCACAACGAAGGCCCCAACTTCTCGGTCGGCGCCAATATCGGCCTTGTGCTGTTCGCAGCCAACATTGCCGTGTGGTCGGAGCTGGAAAGCCAGATCGAAGAAGGGCAGAAAACCTACCTCGCCCTGAAACAAGCGCCCTTCCCCGTCGTCACCGCGCCGCTCGGCATGGCGCTCGGCGGCGGCTGCGAAATCCTGCTGCATTCCGACGCCATCCAGGCCCACGCCGAAACCTACACCGGCCTGGTTGAAGTCGGCGTCGGCGTGATCCCCGGTTGGGGCGGTTGTAAAGAGACGCTGCTGCGCCAGAAGAACAATCCGAAGATGCCGAAGGGTCCGATGCCTGCGGTCGCCAAAGCCTTCGAGATGATCGGCACGGCACAAGTGTCGAAGTCGGCTTTCGAGGCCAAAGAGATGGGCATCTTGCGCCCGACCGACGAGATCACCATGAACCGCGACCGCTTGCTGGCGGATGCTAAGGCGAAGCTGCTGAAGCTCGCGGAGAACTACACGCCGCCCGCCGAACAGCGCATCTCGCTGCCAGGTCCCGCCGGCATCGCAGCCCTCAAGGTTGCGCTGGAAGGCATGGTCCTGCAAGGCAAGGTCACGCCGCACGATCAGGTGGTTTCATTAGCGCTCGCCCGTGTGCTCACGGGCGGCGACACCGACCTCACCGAGACCGTCAGCGAGCGCGACATCCTCAAGCTCGAGCGCGAAGCCTTCCTGGAACTCGCCAGAAACCCGGACAGCCTTGCGCGCATGGAAGTCATGCTCGATACGGGAAAACCGCTACGTAACTAGGACGCGGAATGAAAGCGATCAGCGCAAACCGCCGATCCTTGCTGACGCTGGCAGCCGCCGCGGCGCTTTTGCCGCGGCGTGTGCTGGCGTTCAATGTTCCTAGCTATGCGGTGGCAAAACCCGGCCAGCTTGCGCCGTCGGATGCGCCGCCTCATGTCATTGTTGCAGGCACAAGCGAACCGGGTCCACGGATGGCCGTGCAAGGCCGCGTCACCGACGGCAAGAACCCAGTGCGCGGCGCATCGATCTTCGTTTACCACACCGATGCCAATGGCCGTTACGATCCTAATGAACCGCGTCCCGGCGAAGGCGCCGACAACGCGCGCCTGCGCGGCTTTATGCGCAGCGATGCCAAAGGCGGCTATAGTTTTGAGAGCATCCGGCCAGCACCTTATCCGACGACGACACTGCCCGAACATGTGCACTACGTCGTGCTGGCTGAAGGCTTTAAAGAAGACCGGGTGCTCGAATTCTGGTTCGCGGATGATCCGCTGATTCAGCCGCCGCAGCGCGAGGGGCAGGCGAGATTCCCGGATTACTTTTACATCTCGGAACCCATGCAAGATACGCATGGGATTTGGCACATCACTCACGATATTGTTCTAGAACGAGCATAAGCTTCAGACTTAGGGGGACTTCACCATGGCCACGTATAAAGCTCCGCTGCGCGACATGAAGTTCGTTTACCGCGAACTGTTCGACGGCGACGCACTGACGAGCCTTCCCGGTTACGCCGACTTCTCCGCCGACGTGGTGGATGCGGTGCTGGAAGAAGCGGCTAAGATTTCTCAGGAAGTGCTGTTCCCGCTCAATCGCTCCGGCGACGAAGAAGGCCGTCACTTCGAGAACGGCGTTGTGCGCACGCCTAAGGGCTTCAAAGAGGCCTACGATCAGTTCACCGCCGGCGGCTGGACTGGCCTGGGTGCGGACCCTGAATTCGGCGGCCAAGGCGCACCCAAGGCGCTCAACATGCTGGTGGAGGAAATGATCTGTTCCGCCAACATGGCCTTTGGCATGTATCCGGGCCTGACGCACGGCGCGTACAACGCGTTGAAGCTGTACGGCACCGACGAGCAGAAGCAGACATATCTCCCAAAATTCACCGACGGCACTTGGTCAGGCACCATGTGTTTGACCGAGCCGCAATGCGGCACCGACTTGGGCCTCGTGCGCACCAAAGCCGAGCCGCAAGCCGACGGCAGCTATAACCTCACCGGCACCAAGATTTTCATCTCCGCCGGCGAGCACGACCTCACGCAGAACATCGTGCACTTGGTGTTGGCGCGTATGCCAGATGCCCCGCCGGGCATCAAAGGCATCAGCCTCTTCATCTGTCCGAAATTCCTGCCTAAGCCTGACGGATCACCCGGCGCACGCAACGGCGCGTCCTGTGGCGCCATCGAACAGAAGATGGGCATCAAAGCCTCGGCCACCTGTGTCATCAACTTCGACGGCGCCAAAGGCTGGCTGGTCGGCGAGAAGAACAAAGGCATGCGCGCCATGTTCGCCATGATGAATACCGCGCGTCTTGGCGTCGGCGTGCAAGGCTTGGGTCTCTCGGAAGTCTCTTATCAAGGCGGGCTTTTATACGCCCGCGAGCGATTGCAGGGCCGTAGCCTCAAAGGGACCGTGAGCCCGGAAAAGCCTGCGGACTCGCTGATCGTACATCCGGATGTGCGCAAAAACCTTCTCACTATGAAGGCGCTCACCGAAGGTATGCGGGCGCTGGTCATGTGGGTCTCCACCAGCCAGGACAAAGCCGAGAAATCCGCGACCGAAGCCGAGCGCACGGAACACGACGACCTGATCCAGTTCCTGACGCCGGTCGTGAAAGCCTTCGGCACCGACATCGGGTTCGACAACGCCAACCTCGGTGTGCAGATTTTCGGCGGTCACGGATATATCCGCGAGCACGGCATGGAGCAGTTCGTACGCGATGCCCGTATCACGCAGATCTACGAAGGCACCAACGGCATTCAGGCCCTCGATCTCGTGGGCCGCAAGATGACCGCCCACTACGGCCGCTACATGCGCGCCTTCTTCCATCCGGTGCAGGCGTTCATCGAACAGAACGCCGCCGACCCGGCCATGGAAGAGATCGTCACGGAACTGGCCAAAGGCTTTGGCCGCTTGCAGCAAGCCGTCGGCCAGATCGCGCAGAAGGGCATGAGCAACCCCAACGAAGCGGGCGCAGGGGCGAGCGATCTGCTCAAACTGCTGTCCTATGTCTCCGTGGGGTTCATGTGGGCGCGCATGGCGAAGTTGGCGCTGGGTAAACAGAATGACGACCCCACCGGCTTTTACAAAGGCAAGATCAAGACCGCCAAGTTCTACATGCACAAGCTGATGCCCATCACCGGCGCGCTGCTGTCCTCGATCATGGCCGGCGGCGAAACCATCATGGACATGGAAGACGAATTGTTCGATGCGGGTTTAGCGGCGTAGCCCTTCCGGGCACGCCATGAACCTCATCTTCCGTCTCATCTGGATGTGGATCGCGGCCCATTTCGGGCCGCGGCGCGCCATCGATGGAGAGAACCATCTGTTTTTTCGCTGCATGCCGTGGGATCTCGATCTCAACATGCATATGACCAACAGCCGCTATCACAGCTTTATGGATCTTTCCCGCGTCGACTTCATGATGCGCACCGGTGCGTGGAAAAGTTTGCGCAAAGAAGGTCTTGGCCCGGTGCTGGGGTCGTCGACCATCCGCTTTCGCCGGCCCATAAGGCCGTTTCAGAAATTCGACGTCACCGTACGCATGCTGACCTGGGACGAGCGCTGGATTTATCTGGAGCAGCGGATTCTAGCGGGCGGCGATGTGGCCTCCATCGCGATCATGAAAACCACTTTCGTCGGCAAACAGGGCCGGGTGCCGACCGAAAAGCTCATGACGATCATGGGCTATACCGGCGCGAAACCAATCGCACCGGACCTCATTACACGCCAGAACGCACTCGATGAACTCCTGAAAGCCTAACTCTTCAGGCGGTATCCGGTCTTGAAGATCACGCTCACCACCGTCAGGCAGATGGCGAGGAACGCGACAGTCAGTCCGACGCTCAAAGCCACCGGCACATCGGCGGTATCGAAGAACGCCCAGCGGAAACAGCTGATGATATAGACCACCGGATTGAACAGCGTGATCGTGCGCCAGGTCGGCGGCAACATGCTGATGGAATAGAACGCGCCACCCAGGAAGGTCAGCGGCGTCATGATCAGCATGGGCACGATATTGAGCTGCTCGAAGCTGTTGGCCCAGATGCCGAGGATGAAGCCGAACAGCGCGAAAGTCACCGCGATCAATACCAGAAATCCGACCAGGAACACCGGGTGCACAAGGTGCAGAGGCACAAACAGCGAGGCCGTCGCTAGAATCACAAGGCCCAGGATCACCGATTTGGTCGCCGCAGCGCCCACATAGGCCAGCACGACTTCGATGTACGAGATCGGCGCGGATAGCAGCTCATAAATCGTGCCGATGAACTTCGGGAAATAGATGCCGAAGGAGCCGTTGAAGATACCTTCGGTGAACAAGGTCATCATCATCAGGCCCGGCACGATGAAGGCGGCATAGGGCACGCCGTTCACGGCCGACATGCGGCTGCCGATGGCCGAGCCGAACACCACGAAGTACAGCGACGTGGTGATCACCGGGGTCACCAAGCTTTGAAAGATGGTGCGTGTGAAGCGCGCCATTTCGAACTTATAGATGGCGAGCACGCCTTGCAGGTTAAAGAGCATGGGCTTTACGGCGCTCATTTCTTGTCTCCATGCACAAGGGTGACGAAAATATCTTCCAGCGAACTTTGGCTGGTGTTGAGATCTTTAAACGCGATGCCCAGCTCGGCCACCCGTTTCAATAACGTCGACATGCCGTCCGGCGCGGTGGCGTCGAAGGTATAGCGCAGCTCCTGGCCGTTCCCCATCAGCTCCAAATTCCATTCGGCCAGCGCTGCCGGGATTTGCGCCATGGGTTCCAGCAGCGTCAGCGTCAACTGCTTCTTGCCGAGCTTTTTCATCAGCGCGGCTTTTTCTTCCACGACGATCAACTCGCCTTTGTTGATAACACCAATACGATCCGCCATCTCTTCGGCTTCG
>CAITZE010000240.1 GCA_903896775.1 uncultured bacterium | reverse complement strand
CCATCGTCGAATATTATTACAAGAACGACGAGTTCAACGATCCGATGGTCTCGGAAGAACACATCACCGGCTTCGGCTGGGCAGCGATCCATGAGATCGATGAGATGTTGAACATGTCCCTGCGCATCAACGATTACATGGCGGGTCTGTTTCTCGGTATCGGTATTAAGCTGGTCGACTTCAAAGTCGAATTCGGCCGCCTCTATCACGAGAACGGCGACGTGCAGGTTGTTCTGGCCGATGAGCTGTCGCCCGACAACATGCGCCTGTGGGATTTCAAGACCAACGAGAAGATGGACAAAGACCGTTTCCGTCGCGACCTGGGCCGCATCGAAGAAGCCTACCAGGAAGTCGCGCGGCGTTTGGGCATTTTGCCCGAAAGCGGCCCGACCGACGTCAAAGGTCCATCGACACTGCAATAGCCTCGCTTTAGGAGCGTTCGTTGAAAGCTAAAGTCCATATCACTCTGAAGAACGGCGTGCTTGATCCGCAAGGCAAAGCCGTGGAACACGCCCTGCACGGCCTCGGCTTCCCCGAAGTCGCCGGTGTGCGTCAGGGCAAATACATCGAAGTCGATCTGCCGAAGCAGAAAGACAAGGCGCAGGCGAAAGCCGACGTTGAGAAGATGTGCAAATCACTCCTGGCCAACACGGTCATCGAGAACTTCAGCGTCGAGGTGGTGGACTAGCTTCATGCGCCTTGCGCGCGGAAGGCGCGTATCTTTTTAGGCCGGCCTTCGGCCGGACGCGAGGCGGGAGGGGGAGTTTATGTTACATCGAGGAATGTTTCTGTGAGAGCTGGCGTCATTGTCTTCCCAGGTTCCAACTGCGACCGCGATATCGCCGTCGCCCTTGAACAAAGCACCGGTAAACCCACCACGATGATCTGGCACCAGGATACGGACCTTCCGTCCGACCTGGACCTGATCGCCGTTCCGGGCGGCTTTTCCTACGGCGACTATCTGCGCTGCGGCGCCATGGCCGCCCATTCTCCAATCATGCGTGAAGTTAAACGCCGCGCCGATCAAGGTACGCGAGTACTCGCGGTATGCAACGGGTTCCAGGTCATCACCGAGGCGGGATTATTGCCAGGCGTCCTTATGCGTAACAAAGATCTGCGCTTCATTTGCCGCGACGTGCATTTGAAGGTTGAAGACTCACAAAGCGCTTTCACAGCAAAATACAAAGTCGGCGATGTCATCCGCGTCCCCATCGCGCACGCCGAAGGTAATTATTTCGCGGATGCCGAAATCTTGAAAGAGCTGGAAAGCGAAGGCCGTGTGGCATTCCGCTACTGCAACGACGAAGGCGAAGTGACCGATGCTGCCAACCCCAATGGCTCGCGCAACAATATCGCCGGCATTTTCAATAAATCGCGCACTGTGCTGGGTATGATGCCGCACCCGGAACGCCTGGCTGACAAGAAGCTCGGCGGCAATGATGGCCGCGCCATGTTCGATGCTCTCGTGGAGACACTGGCGTGAATCACTCTTCGTCCAAACGAATCACGCCCGAAGACATCAAGACGCACGGCCTCTCGGAAGACGAATACAAGAAGGTCCTCGAGGTCTTGGGTGGCCGCGAACCGAATATGGTCGAACTCGGCATTTTCTCGGTGATGTGGTCGGAGCATTGCTCCTATAAATCCTCGAAGAAGTGGCTGAAGACCTTGCCTACAACGGCACCGTGGGTGATCTGCGGTCCCGGCGAAAACGCCGGCGTGATCGATATCGGCGATGGCTTGGCCGCCATTTTCAAAATGGAAAGCCACAACCACCCGTCCTTCATCGAGCCCTATCAAGGTGCGGCGACCGGCGTTGGCGGCATTTTGCGTGATGTATTCACGATGGGCGCGCGCCCTATCGCCAATATGAACGCGCTGCGCTTCGGCGACCCAAAGCATCCCAAGACCAAGCATCTAGTTTCGGGCGTCGTTGCCGGCATCAGCGGTTACGGTAACTGCGTCGGCGTGCCCACGGTTGGCGGGGAAGTGAACTTCCATTCCAGCTACAACGGCAACATCCTTGTCAACGCCATGACCGTTGGTCTGGCGCAGCAGGACAAGATTTTCTATTCGGCAGCCGCAGGCGCTGGAAATCCTGTTGTTTACGTCGGCTCCAAGACTGGTCGCGACGGCATCCATGGCGCGACGATGGCCAGCGCCGAATTTGATGCCAATTCCGACGAGAAGCGCCCGACTGTGCAAGTCGGCGATCCGTTCACCGAGAAGCTGTTGATCGAAGCCTGCATGGAGTTGATGGCGACCGATGCCATCCAGTCAATCCAGGACATGGGCGCTGCCGGCCTTACCAGCTCGTCCTTCGAAATGGCTTCTAAGGGCGGCATGGGCGTCGAGCTCAACATGAACGCTGTGCCACAGCGCGAAGAAGGCATGACGCCTTATGAGATGATGCTCTCCGAAAGTCAGGAGCGCATGCTCATCATCTTGAAGCCTGGCAAAGAAGACCTCGCGCGCAAAATCTTCGAGAAGTGGGAGCTGGATTTTGCTGTCATCGGCCATCTCACCGATACGGGCCGTATGGTGCTGAAGTTCAACGGCGAGACAGTCTGCGATCTGCCGATCGACCCCCTCGCCCAAGCGTCACCGGAATATGACCGCCCGTGGTTGGCCTCGACCAAACTGCCGGTTATCGCGGCAGGGGACGTTAAGAACGTGCCGTGGCGTGATGCGTTGAAGACTTTGATGAGCTGCCCCGACATCGCCAGCCGCCGCTGGGTCTGGGAGCAGTACGACCACATGGTCATGACCGATACCGCGCAGCGCCCAGGTGGCGATGCGGCGGTTGTGCGCATTCACGGCTCTAACCGTGCGCTCGCGATTTCTACCGATTGCACGCCGCGTTATGTGAAGGCCGATCCGCACGAAGGCGGCAAACAGGCCGTGGCCGAGACGTGGCGCAACATTACTGCTGTTGGCGCGCGACCGCTGGCCATCACCGACAATCTTAACTTCGGCAATCCTCAGAAGCCCGAGATCATGGGCCAGATCGTCGAAGCCATCCAAGGTATCGGCGATGCTTGCATCGCGCTCGACTATCCCGTCATTTCCGGCAACGTCTCGCTCTATAACGAGACAGACGGCACCCCGATTTTGCCGACACCGGCCATTGGCGGGGTGGGTCTACTCGATAACCTCGATCACATGACAACGCTCGCGTTTAAAGCCGAAGGCGAAGCCATTCTACTAGTCGGTGAAAAAGAAGACGCCGGGTGGCTCGGGCAATCGCTTTACTTGCGCGAAGTCTGCGGTGAAGAAAAAGGTGCGCCGCCGCCGGTGGATTTGGCCCATGAACGCAAAGTCGGTGACTTCGTGCGCGGGCTCATTCACAGCGGTAAAGTCACGGCCTGCCATGATCTCTCCGATGGCGGCCTCGTCGTCGCGCTCACGGAAATGGCGCTCGCCGGAAAATTAGGTTGCCGCTTGGAGAACGTCGCGGGTCATGCCGCGCTATTCGGCGAAGATCAGGGACGCTACATCGTCACCGTTAAAGCCTCCGATGCCATTGCGATACTGCAAGCTATGAAGGACGCAGGCTTACCGGCAAAGCAGATCGGCGCCGTTGGCGGTTCCACGATCTTCCTGGCCGGCGAAAGCGTCGAGCTGGACGCCTTGCGCAAATTGCACGAAGGTTGGTTCCCGACTTATATGGCGACCGCTTCTTAAGCAAAGGACGATCTTGTCATGGCCATGGCTGCGAACGACATTGAATCCCTAATCAAACAGGCATTCCCCGACGCCGACGTTTCTATTGAAGACTTGGCCGGTGACGGCGACCATTACGCCGCGACGGTAGTCTCCAGTGCCTTCAACGGCAAATCCCGCGTGCAGCAGCATCAGATGGTTTATGCCGCCCTCAAGGGCAAAATGGGCGGCGAGCTGCACGCCCTGGCGCTGACAACGACCGCGCGCTAACCGCACAAGCCTTTGAAATCTAAAGCAGAGCCAGCTGCTCTCTTGTGCTTTAGGGTGATCGGCCTATATTCCGGCCATACGCGTGCCAAGGCCGCTCAAACACGAGGACATCCATGACCAATCCAGCCGTCGACCAAATCAAAAAAGACATCGCCGAGAATGACGTCGTCCTGTTCATGAAGGGCACGCCGATGATGCCGCAATGCGGCTTCTCCGCTGCCGTCGTTCAGGTCCTGACTCATGCCGGTGTGAAGTTCAAAGGCATTAACGTGCTGGCCGACAACGAGATCCGTCAGGGCATTAAAGACTTCTCCAACTGGCCGACGATCCCCCAGCTTTACGTAAAGGGCGAGTTTGTCGGCGGCTGTGACATCGTGCGCGAGATGGCCGAAGCCGGCGAGTTGGAAACGTTGTTCAAAGAAAAGCAGGTCGCGACGGCTTAGCTCTATAGCTAAGCCTCAGCAAAAAGCCCGAGCGGCGCAGGTGCGGTGAAATTTGCAAACACCGCACCGGGCGAAACGCTGCCGCCGTGAGCGCGCAACACCTCGGTCAAAACACTGCGGTAGTCGGTCTTCACTGCAAGATCGACGCCCTCTTCCAGTTGGGCTTCGCTCAAGCCTGGCCACGGGCCATACATGCGCCCGCCCGCCACGGAACCACCCAGCACCATCATGACGCTTCCGCGTCCATGATCGGTGCCGGTGCTGCGGTTGGAGCGTAAACGCCGGCCGAACTCCGTGACCGAGACGATAATCAAACGATCGTGATAACGCTCGAGATCGTTCCAGAATGTGCCCACACCGTTCGAGAGTTGATCGATCGCTGTCTTGAAACGACCTGGCTGATTCTCATGAGTATCCCAGCCACCGATATCGACGCTGGCCGCCGTAAGGCCGATATCCATTTTGATCAGCTGAGCAATGGCTTTGAGGCCTCCACCGAAAGCACCGGCCTTCTCGTAGGCGCCTGTGCCATCCACCTTATAGGGGATCACTTTACCGCTCGCATCGCGCGGTAATTGTTTCCGGATCCTCGGCGTCACTTGATGGCGTTTGGACCGGCACATCGGAAGAAAAATCCGCTCCGTCATTCGACCCTTCGCTGTCCTCATCTTCCGCATCGATATCAAACTCAGGCATGCCGGTATCCGGGTTAATGCGGTTTCTCGCGCTGCCAACACGCAACATATCGAAGGGTATATTTTTAGAGATCGCAGCCCGGCGTAGCACATCTAAGACTTCCTCGCTTTGCTAAACTACTGGAACGACCAACTCGCCGAGTGCGACATGTGCGATTTCGGTATCGCCCCCGCGTCCGGCAGCGGCGAGCTCTTGTGCTTGCCGCCCGCGCAAGGCAGACCGCTTCTTCTCGAGCGCAACTGCTTGTCTTTGTGTAAGAGCGTCGGGACT
>CAITZE010000239.1 GCA_903896775.1 uncultured bacterium | reverse complement strand
TGCCGGCCTCGATGGCTTCGCGCTCGGTGCTCGACATGGGAGGTATGCGCTTGCGGTACCATCCTAATAATGGACGGGTTATGAAATTCCGCCGCCAGGTCAGCCAGTCGTGGCGATGCTTGCCCGGCTGGTTATTCGGCGTTTCGGTCATAGGCGCTGCCCTTTAAAAAACCAATTCCACGGGAATCAACGCACACTACAACCGAATGATCCCTCAAATAATTCCGGCGGATGATCACGAGTGCGAGGGCTTGGCCCGTTCCGTCAGAATAGGATCATCATATCTTCGTTATCTGCGGCATGGCCGCTTTGGTATAATTGCCGTCCACGACGTTGGGCGTGGGACTCTTGTGGGTGGTGAGCTATCGGGGGGGATCCGAAAGCCTCAATACAAATGGAGAGTAGTATGTCTGAATATATGCCGAACGATCTTCTGGCCCGTCACCGCGAAAACCTCGATGCCATTGCCAGCGCTAATGTGACAGCCGCCAAGCAGGTACTTGGTATGACCTCCGAGTCCTTTGAAGGCGCATGGAACGCAGCGCGCCGTCTCTCGAGCGCCAAGACGATTTCCGAAGTTGTCGAAATCCAAGCTAAGTTCGCGCGCGACGCTTTTGAGAGTTTCTCAGAAAACGAAAAGAAGCTGGCCAATGTCGGTATGACGTTGATGAAGGATTTATCAGCGTCCCACGCATCGCCTTGGCTGAGCACGGTGTCTTCTAAATCCAAGAAAGCGTCGTAACGCGACTTACGATTTAGCGGCTTCGGCGAGGTGAAGATCCCACTGTGCGCGGTAGGTCGCGCGCAGCTGGTTCTTTTGCACTTTGCCCATGGCGTTGCGGGGTAGGGCGTCCGCTACGACAATCATTTTAGGCACTTTGTAGTTAGCGAGCGCTTCTTTTAGCGCCGTGCGCACGGCGGCCTCATTGAGCGGCGGCGCGCCACTGTTCATGGCGACAACTGCAAGGCCGGCTTCACCAAAGTCAGGATGCGGCATGCCGACGACTGCGGACTCGAAAACGCCGGGCAGCGCATCAATGACCGCTTCGATTTCTTTCGGATACACGTTGAAGCCGCCGCTGATCATCATGTCTTTGGCACGCCCGACAATGTTCACCATGCCGCTCGGTTCCAAGCGGGCCAAGTCGCCGGTTTTGAAAAAGCCGTCGGCGGTGAAATCTTCAGCTGTCTTCTCGGGCTTGCGCCAATAGCCGACGAACAGGTTGGGGCCTTTGATTTGAATCTCGCCGGTTTCGCCTTTGGGCACGGCGACGTTGTCGGTGTCGACAATGCGCAAATTCACGCCCGGTAACGGCCAGCCGACAGCACCTGCATGACGCGGTTTATCCATATCGGCGCTAGTGATCATGCCGGCTTCGGTCATGCCGTAACGCTCGACGATTTGTTTACCGGTACGCGCCGCAAAGGATGTGAAGGTTTCATCTAG
The DNA here is from genome assembly GCA_903896775.1 of uncultured bacterium. GTDB lineage: Bacteria > Pseudomonadota > Alphaproteobacteria > Rhodospirillales > Rhodospirillaceae > SHVO01. The sequence continues at coordinate 1,143 of CAITZE010000239.1, read as the reverse complement.
CAGCGGCGCCGAACCGCAAAGGAACAGGCGTATGTTGCGGCATACGTCGGGCGTCAACGCCGGATCGGCGGCCAAACGCACGTAATAAGTCGGCACACCCATAAAGACAGTCGCGCGCGGCAAATCTCTGATTGCGGTGTCGGCGACAAACTTTTGATGAAAGATCATCGCGCTTCCGTTCATCAGCGTGGTGTTGAGCGCAACGAAGAGTCCGTGGATGTGGAAGATCGGCAGCGTGTGCAAAAGCACATCGTCGGGTTTAAACTTCCAAAGCCGATGCAGCGTCTCGGCATTGGACGCGAGATTGCTGTGACTCAACATCACGCCTTTGGGCTTGCCCGTTGTGCCTGAAGAATAAAGGATCGCGGCGAGGTCCGAGGCGGCGCGCGCGACGGTGGTAAAGGTCGCGGGCATGCCGGCGGATTGGTCCATCAAGCTGCCGCGGCCATCGGCATCCAGGGTCAGGCATTGCGCAACGCCGCGCGTCTTACATAACGCGGTCAGAGTCGTGTTGCTAGGATCGCAGACAACAACAGCCGGCTCGGCGTCGGCCAGAAAGTAATCCAACTCGTCGGCGCGGTACGCAGTATTAAGTGGCAGGAACACCGCACCCGCGCGCAAGCAGGCAAGATACAAGAACACCGCTTGCGGCGATTTCTCGATCTGAACGGCAATACGGTCGCCGGGCTTTACACAGAGCTCGATGAGCAGGTTGGCGATGCGCGCAGATGCTTCATCTAATGCGGTGTAGGTAAAGACCACCCCGTCCGGCGAAGTCAGGAACGGCGTGTCGGCATTCTTCGGAAAGCGCGCGCGGAAAATGTCGAACAGATTGGCGTTGAGGGCATCGGTCATGGGGTCTTCATAGCCGACCGAATCAGTAGTGCAAGAGGGTCGCACTAAATTTATGAGACCGATTTATACGCTGGTATTGAGAAACTGGCCGCGCAGAGGATGCGGGCTCTGTGTATCGACGGGGCTGTTGCTGTTGGCGGCAACGACTTCAGGCGCGGATTTAGGCGGCGGTGGCGGCGGATTCGCGTTCTGGGTGGAACCTGGGTCGGTGACGCGCGTCGTCTGCGTCTGCTGATAACCGGGCGCGTCGGTGACGATGGGGGCCATGGCTGATTTTCCTCGCACGCT
>CAITZE010000238.1 GCA_903896775.1 uncultured bacterium | reverse complement strand
CTCGGTATTTTATGCGGGTTACGTGTTGACGCTTTCGCGCATCCGCAAGCGCGTCTCGGTCATGGCGGTTATGGCAATCGGCGGCGCGGCGGCGGCTGTTATTCTGCTGATCGTCGGCACTATTACTGAAAATCAAATCTGGCCCCATAGCTTGAACGGTTGGCTAGCGGCCGGCGGCATCGCGCTTTTTGTCCAACTTGGCGGCCAGATGTTTATTGCGATGTCTCTGGCTTATGTGCCGGCCGGCTTAGTCGCCACGATGTTTCTCATGCAGCCGGTTATTCCAGCGCTTGTCGCTTGGTTGCTGTTTGATGAAAGCATCACAGTCGATCAAATCGCCGGCGCGGCCGCTCTGCTGGCTGGTCTTGAGATCTCGCGGCGCGGAACGATAAAGCCCGCCGCGGCTTAATCCGCGTCACGCTTCACGGTCTCCAGGCTGAAGGCGGGAAGGCATACCGCGATGTATTCGGCGCCCCCTGGTGTGGAGTATTTCACCCACTCGCCTCCAGGAGTCATGACCGCCTGCCCGGCATGCACATCCAACACACCCGCTTTGGTCGTCACGCGCAAGGTTCCTGTCAGCACGACCGAGTATTCATCGAATTCGGGGGTCTGGCCCGGCTCTTCCCACCCTGTAGGACTTTTCATGCGTGCGATACTGACGCCCGGGGTTTTTGAATTCACGCGACCGACGAATTCCTCGATTATTTTAGGCAAGGTACCGTGCGCCTGAATGCGTGTCGGCGCGTTAATCAACTGAGCCATAAAATCCTCCCCAGGAAATGAACTTTCTTTTTAGCAGGACTGACGCGGCGCTAACACCCTCGCCTATTTCCGTAACCCCGTGTAATGTTTGGTTATGACCGAAACAAACCTTCACCACCGTGGCCGCCGCGCCAAAATCATTGCCACGTTAGGCCCCGCCAGCCGGGACCCGGAAACCATCGCCGATTTATATGAAGCCGGTGCCGACGTTTTCCGCCTTAACTTCAGCCACGGCACCCATGCCGACCATGCCGGTTCAGTAGCTGCGATTCGCGCGCTCGAAAAAGAAACCGGACGCCCCATCACCATTCTTATGGACCTTCAGGGGCCCAAGCTGCGCGTCGGCCAGTTCAAAGACGGCAGCGCGGTTTTAAAACCCGGCGCCAATTTTCGCCTCGATCTGAATACCGAATTGGGTTCCGAGACCCGCGCCTGCTTGCCGCACCCCGAGATCTTCGCCGCCTTGCGCCCGGGCGCAAGTCTCCTGGTGAACGACGGGCACTTGCGCTTAAAGGTCAAAAGCTGCGGCAAGGACTTCGCCGAGACCGAAGTCATCGTTCCCGGCGTCATTTCGGATCGCAAAGGCGTCAACGTACCTGACGTGACACTGCCGATCCCGGCATTGACCGAGAAAGACAAAGCCGATTTGGAATTCGGCCTGTCGCAGGGTGTGGACTGGGTCGGGCTGTCGTTCGTCCAGCGGCCTGAAGATGTGGCCGAAGTACGCGCCGCTGTTAAAGGCCGCGCCGGCATACTTTCAAAACTCGAGAAGCCTTCGGCTCTTGATCAGTTGGATGCGATTGTCGATTTGTCGGATGCCGTGATGGTCGCCCGCGGCGACCTCGGCGTTGAAATGCCGCTGGAGCAAGTGCCAGTCCTGCAAAAACGCATCGTCCGTGCCTGCCGTAAACGCGGCAAGCCGGTGGTCGTGGCGACGCAGATGCTGGAAAGCATGATTAACCTGCCAGTACCGACGCGCGCTGAAACATCCGACGTCGCGACAGCGATTTACGATGGCGTCGATGCTGTCATGCTATCGGCTGAGACTGCAGCCGGTAAGTTCCCGGTGCGCGCGGTTTCCACAATGCACCGCATTATCGGCCACGTCGAAGGTGACGAGCACTATCTGGCGCTGATGCGAGCTGGACATTTTGAGACCGAGCACTCCTCGCCCGCCGCCATAACCGCTGCCGCCGGTCAAATCGCCCATACCTTGGAGGCGGCTGCTATTGTCACCTTCACCTCGTCCGGCTCGACGACGTTGCGCGCTGCGCAGGAGCGTCCTGAAGTTCCGATTCTTTGCATCACCCCGAGCCTCAGCGCCGGTAGACGCTTAGGTTT
>CAITZE010000237.1 GCA_903896775.1 uncultured bacterium | reverse complement strand
GGCTTCGACGATGCGATTTACGCAGCCGTGCGGTTCCTCAGCATCATCGCCAGTGACGAGAAATACGATCTAGCGAAGCGCTACGACAAAATGCCTGTACTTATGAACACGCCGGAGCTGCGGTTCCCGTGCGACGACGACCGTAAATTCGCGGTGATCGATGAAGTCAAAGCGCGCCTCGCCAAATCCGGCGCGAAGGTTTCGGATATCGACGGTGTGCGGGTGACGGGCAAGGGCGGCTGGTGGCTGCTGCGGGCTTCAAACACCCAGGCCGTGCTGGTGGCGCGCGCCGAAGCTGACACTGAAGCAAATCTTGAAGGCTTAAAGGCCGAACTGGCCGCGCAGCTCAAACAGAGCGGGCTCGAGTTGCCGACAGAATCCGTCGGGCATTAAGCGCAATTAGAGGCCTAATTACCGAACAGCGACCTTCTCGGCGTCCGGCGGCACGGATTGGCAGCCGGCTTTGGCTTGGGCTGGGATGAGGGCGCAAGCCTTCATCAAATCTCCGCCGGCAAATCCCATAATGCGCGCGCGGTAGATGATCTGGTTCTTCACTTTCACCGGGATCACGAGGGCGCGCGCCGTCACAAAGGTTGGTTTGAGTTTGGCGAGCGCGGTCGCGACTTGAGCTTCGGCCTTGGTGCGGTTTGAATAGGCGCCCAACTGAATACCCCAGGTGCCGGCTGTGGCCGGATCGACAACAGCGACCGGCGGTTTTTGGGTAGTCGCCATCTCCAGGGCCGCCATCTTTTTGACGGGCTGGGCTTTAGCGGCCTGGTTCTTCGCAGCCGAGGGGATAGGTGCCAGCGCCGAGGTCTCAACTGGGCTTGTGTCTGTCACAGGCGTGAAGGGTTCGTCGCGATCGCCTTCTTCGGTCGAGGTATCGTTCTTGCCTTGGGCGATCCGCGTTGCGATCACATCGTTCTTGAACTTCTCGCGGGTGGCGATGGCGTTGGTCGGCAGGCCCGCGAGTTGGGAAAACCCGTCATCCATCAAAGCCGCCAGATGTTTGTCGCGTGAACTGGCAGTGGCGCCGCCGAAAATGACGCCGATGATGCGGTAGCCGTTGCGGGTGGCGGATGCCACCAGATTGAAGCCGGAGGCCGCCGTATAGCCGGTCTTGATGCCGTCGGCGCCTTCATAGAACTCAAGCAGATGGTTGTGCGTATGGATGGTCTGGCCCTGATAGGTGAAGTCCATGCGCGAGAACTGCCCGTAATACTGCGGGAAGTCCTTCAAGAGATGGTTGGCCAGGATCGACATATCGCGCGCCGAGGAGAATTGCTGCGGATCGGGCAGGCCGGAGGCGTTCCGGAACGTTGTCTGTGTCATGCCCAACTGGTGGGCGCGGGCCGTGGTCTTTTCGGCGAAGTGTTCTTCTGTGCCGCCAAGGCGCTCGCCGATCACGACCGCAACGTCGTTGGCGGATTTGGTAACGATAGCCTGAATAGCGTCTTCGACAGAGATCGTCGACTTGGGACGCAGGTTTAGCTTCGAGGGCGCAGCGGCAGAGGCGTGCTTGGACACCGGCATCTTGCTGTCCATCTGGATCTCGTGGCGCTCCAGCGCTTCGAAAAGCATGTAAAGCGTCATCATTTTGGTCAGCGAGGCCGGATAGCTGCGGGTATCGGCACCTTCTTCGCTCAACACTTTGCCGGTCGCAGCATCGACAACGATGGAGGAATAGATCGGCGCCTGGTATTTGCCCTTCGAAACCCTATTGGTGGCCGAAGCCTTGGTCTTTGTCGCTTTCGGGGCGGCCGGCGCGGCCATGACGATGGCTGGCGTGCATGACAACAGGCCAAGGGCGATTAACCGAACCAGTCCGACGCGCATCCCCAATTGCCTGCTCCCGCTCAAAGTTTCAGTGCGCCCGGATCGTATCGGGCTGTGGATAACCTAATCGTTTTTCCGGTCCCCACGCCTCATCCCGCTATTCTAAGCGGTCCCGGTTAAGCCGGTGTTAGGGAAGCGAAAATACGTGGTTCGAGTCGCGCTGTCTACACTTTCGTGCTCATCCCCTTGAATCCTATGATTTTTCACCAATTTTAAGGCAATGTGATTCCCGCAATAGCGCATTCAGGTTGTGAGGCGCAGCTGGTCCTGACGAAAACCAAGGGGCATTTATCGTGTTCCAAGCAATGCATTAAATTTTCTCCCACCCCTGGCGTTACAGGATTTTTGACACATACTTAAGGCTAGCTTTGGTATTCTTAGACAGCACCGACCGCTATCTGCAGATCGAGTTTTATTTCCGGAATGACGAACGTTTTTTTGACCGCGATGCGCGACGAGCCGAAGGGCAACGACCCGAAGGACAACGACCCCAAAGATAACGATGGGGGCCGCGCGAATACTGGCGTCGTGGTGAAGCCGCGCGCCAAGGTCAAAAAGCCGTCGATGTACAAAGTTCTGATGCTGAACGACGACTACACGCCGATGGAATTCGTCGTCCATGTGCTGGAGCGGTACTTCTCGAAGAATACCGAAGAAGCCACGCGCATCATGCTGCGCGTCCACCAGAAGGGTGTCGGCATCTGCGGTGTGTTCACTTTCGAAGTGGCGGAAACCAAAGTGAACCAAACTATGGAGCTGGCGCGCAAAAATCAGCACCCGCTTCAGTGCACTCTTGAAAAGGAGTGACGGTACTGGGGTGGAAGTTGAATGTTGGGGAGGACGATTGAGGTCTTTCGACGCGTTACCCAATCGCGGGCGGGCAAATAGTAAAGTAGCCCAACTCGCATAGCTGGAAAGGATCGTAGTTCCCTTGTCAATGTTGTCTCAGAACCTGGAAAAGACGCTTCACCACGCCCTGGCCGCCGCCGCCGAGCGTCGGCATGAATACGCCACTCTCGAACACCTGCTGCTCGCGCTGTGCGACGACACCGACGCGATTGCCGTGATGCGTGCGTGCAACGTCGATATCGAACACTTGCGCGATGTGGCGCGCCAGTTCCTCAATGAGGACCTACGCGATCTGGTCTCGATTTCAAGCGATGACCCCAAGCCCACCGCCGGTTTCCAGCGTGTCGTCCAACGCGCAGCGATCCATGTGCAGTCGTCGGGCCGCGAAGAAGTGACCGGCGCCAATGTGCTTGTGGCCCTGTTCTCCGAACGCGAAAGCCATGCCGTCTATTTCTTGCAGCTGCAGGACATGACCCGTCTGGATGCGGTGAATTACATCTCGCATGGTATTGCCAAACGCCCTGCGACAGGCGACCGCAAGCCGGTGAACGGCGCCGAACAGGAAGGCAAATCGGAAGAGGTGGTCAAGAAGGGCCGCGAAGCTCTGACGGCTTACTGCGTCGACCTCAACGAGAAAGCCAAGATCGGAAAGATCGATCCGCTGATCGGCCGCGTCGCCGAAGTGGAACGCACGATTCAGATCCTGTGCCGCCGCACCAAGAACAACCCCCTCTATGTCGGCGACGCCGGCGTGGGCAAGACTGCCATTGCTGAAGGTCTTGCGCGCCGCATTATCAACAAAGAAGTGCCGGAAGTTCTGCACAACGCCATCATCTTCTCGCTCGATATGGGCGCGTTGTTGGCCGGTACGCGCTACCGGGGTGATTTCGAAGAACGCCTTAAGGCCGTGGTGTCCGAATTGGAAGCCATGAAGGACGCGGTGCTGTTCATCGACGAAATACACACCGTGATCGGTGCGGGTGCGACCTCCGGCGGCGCCATGGATGCCTCGAACCTCTTGAAGCCGGCTTTGGCTTCGGGTGCGCTGCGCTGCATCGGCTCGACCACTTACAAGGAATACCGCACGCACTTCGAGAAGGATCGCGCGTTGGTGCGTCGCTTCCAGAAGATCGATGTGGCGGAGCCGTCGATTGAGGACACCATCAAAATTCTGAAGGGCCTCAAGCCTTATTACGAAGAACATCACAAGGTGCGTTACACCGCGGACGCCATCCGCACGGCGGTCGAACTTTCGGCCAAGTACATCCATGACCGCAAGCTGCCCGACAAAGCCATCGACGTGATCGACGAAGTTGGCGCGTCGCGCATGCTGCTGCCTGAAGCAAAGCGCAAGAAAGTGGTTTCGGTGAAGGACGTGGAAGACGTGATCGCCAAAATCGCGCGCGTTCCCGCCAAAACTGTGTCGCGCGATGATAAGAAGTCGCTGCAGAATCTTGAGCGCGATTTGAAGACCATGGTGTTCGGTCAGACCGATGCAATCGTCGCGCTGTCCTCGGCTATCAAACTCAGCCGCGCGGGCTTGCGTGAGCCCGAGAAGCCCATCGGCAGCTACCTGTTCTCAGGGCCGACCGGCGTCGGCAAAACTGAAGTGGCGCGTCAGCTGGCGAAGTCGCTGGGCATCGAGCTGCACCGCTTCGATATGTCCGAGTACATGGAACGCCATTCAGTCTCGCGGTTGATTGGCGCGCCGCCGGGTTATGTCGGCTTCGATCAGGGTGGCTTGCTCACCGATGCGGTCGATCAGCATCCGCACTGTGTTTTGCTGCTCGATGAAATCGAGAAGGCGCATCCCGACCTGTTCAATATCCTGTTGCAGGTCATGGATCACGGCAAGCTGACGGATCATAACGGCAAGAGCGTCAACTTCCGCAATGCCATCTTGATCATGACGACCAATG
>CAITZE010000236.1 GCA_903896775.1 uncultured bacterium | reverse complement strand
GAAAGCTCCGATGGTGACAAGTTCCCGACATCGGCTTTAAGGCCGACTTTTGCAAGGGTATCGATGGCCCGTTCCTTGGCTTGCGCGCGGCTCATACGTTCACGTTGCATCAGTCCGAAGGCGACGTTTTCCCAGACCGGCAAGCTGTCGAAAAGTGCGGCGCCCTGAAACAACATACCGAATTTGCGGTTCACGGCATCGCGCGCGCTGGCTTCAACTTGTGTCACGTCTTGGCCATCGACTTCGATAATTCCTGAATCGGCGAGAAGGATGCCGATGATGCTTTTGATCAGCACGGACTTGCCTGTGCCCGAGCCGCCGATCACGACAACGGACTCGCCCTTGGCGATATCCAGATTGACGCCGGCCAGAACTTTTTTCGCGCCGAAGGATTTGTGCACATCCCTCAAGCGGATTTTCGGAACCGAATTTTGCTCTGCGCTGTTCATGTGCCGAAAAACAGTTCGGTGATGATGTAGTTGAAGATGAGGATCAGGATTGACGACGACACCACGGCATTAGTGGTGGCTGCGCCGACGCCTTGCGCGCCGCCTTTCGAGTAATAGCCGGAATAACAGCCCATCAATGCGATGATGAACCCAAACACGCCGGCCTTCACCAGACCCGAGATCACGTCGAGCGGTTGCATGACGTTGTAGCTGTTGCTGATATAGGCCGCCGGATTGAACCCGAGCTTATAGACGCTGACGACAAAACCGCCGAACACGCCGATGATATCGGCGATCAAGACCAGAAGCGGCAGCATCAAAAGACCAGCGATCAAACGCGGTACCACCAGGTACTTGAAGGGATTGGTCGACAAGGTGGTCAGCGCATCAAGCTGCTCGGTCACGCGCATGGTCCCAATTTCGGCGGCCATGGAAGCGCCAATGCGCCCCGCGACCATCAGACCCGCAAGCACTGGACCCAATTCCCGCGTGAGTGAAATGACAACCACATTGGCGACGGCGGCTTCCGAGCCGGCGGCAAAACGCGAGAAGCCGGTGTAGCTTTGCAGCGCCAGCACCATGCCCGAGAAGATTGCGGTAAGGCCGACAACCGGAAGCGAGTAATAGCCGATGTCCACCATTTGCCGCCCGATCAGGCGCGGATAGATCGGCGGACGAAAACAATGCGACAGCGCCGTCGCGGTGAAAATCGTGAGCCGCCCGATATGGCCGAGGAAGGCCAGAACCACGCTGCCGATGAGGGCGAGAAAATTCATGAGAGATATATAGGCCCGTTCACTTGTGCGCCGGCGCAGGCAAATAGCGGCGATGATAGCGGTGCCCAAGCCCTGTCAGGATTTCGTAACCAATGGTGCCTGATTGTTGAGCCAGATCATCAACGGTCTGCCGACTGCCGATAATGTCGATCAGTGCGCCTAGGCCCAGCGCCGAGTCCGGGACATTGGAGACATCGAAGGTGGTCAGATCCATAGATACACGGCCCGCAACGGTTACCCGCAGGTCATCTACATAGGCGTGTCCCGAAGCTCCCCAGGACCGCAACAGACCATCGGCATAACCCATTGAAACCGTTGCCAGTTTCGCCCCATCTGGAGCTTGGAAGGTGGCACCATAACCAACCGGGGATGCAGCGTCAACGCGCCGGACCTGCAGGATTTTGGCCTGAAGGCGGACCACGGGAATCATGGGGTTCGCGGCTGCCGGTGTTGGATTTACGCCATAAAGTGCCGCTCCGGGCCGCGCGAAGTCGTAGAAAAACCCAGCACCCAAGAATAGGCCCGAGGAGTTGGCCAGGGAGCCTTTGGCGTCGGCGAACTTAAGGCGGAAGGTTGCGAGCGCGGAGGCGAAGCGTTCGCGCTGCTGACCGTTCAAAGGGTGCGCAGGTGTATCAGCGCAGGCGAGATGGCTCATGAGGGCCAGCGGCGTCAAACCCGCAAAGCCATCGGGGTCGGCCATAAGACCCGCGAACTCTGCTGCCGTCAGGCCCAGCCGATTCATGCCGGTATCGACTTGAATCAGGCTCTCCATCAACACGTCATATGTTTGGGCGAAGCCGCGCCAGGCTTTGATCTGAACGGGCGAGCTCAGAACCGGAATAAGGCCATGGGCTGCGAAATCGCGCTCGGTGCCGGGGTTCGGGCCATGCATGACGATAATGCGCGGACTGCCGATACCGCCGGGACCAAAAATGGTGCGTAAAGCCAGGCCTTCGTCGAGATGGGCGACATAGAAGGTGGCGCAGCCAGCTGCTTTTAGCGTTCGTGCGATGGGCTCAATTCCCAGGCCGTAAGCATCAGCCTTAACCACAGCGCCGGTATCGCAGGCGGGGCCCGCGCGACGTTTCAAAAGCCGCCAATTCTCAGCCAGCGCCGCCAAATCGATGGTCAGCACAGCACCGGTGCGGTCTTCGGAGCGGGAGGAGAGGGGAGCAGCCATGGCGGCCCTAATCACCAGAAAACCGGCGAGAGGGCAAGGGCCGGAACGACACACTTCCGACCGAAGTTAACCCAATTGCTCCGGCAGATTGGAATCGTCGATATGGTCGCTGAAGTGTGTGAAATCTGCCTCGAAGTGCAGTTTGACCGTGCCGATGGGGCCGTGACGCTGCTTGGCGACAAGCACTTCGGCGATATTGTGGGCCATCTCGCAGCGTTCCTGCCACTTGGTGTAACGCTCGTGGAAGCGCTCGCTGGTCTCTTCGGGTTTTTGCGACGGCTCGCCGCGTTCGAGATAATACTGCTCGCGGAACACGAACATGACGACGTCCGAGTCCTGCTCGATAGTGCCTGATTCGCGCAAGTCTGAGAGTTGCGGGCGCTTGTCTTCGCGCTGCTCGACGGCGCGCGAGAGCTGCGACAACGCCATCACCGGCACTTTGAGATCTTTTGCCAGGGCCTTCAAGCCGCGTGTGATGGCAGAGATTTCCTGAACGCGGTTTTCGCTGCGCTCGCCACGCGCGGGCGCGATCAATTGCAGATAGTCGATCACGATCAAGCCAAGGCCGCCATGATGCGCGGTCGTGTTCTGACGCGCCAAGCGCCGGCAGCGGGTACGGATCGCCGAAACCGTGACGGCAGGCGTATCGTCAATATACAGCGGCAAATCGCCCAGTTCCTGGCTCGCCACGACAAGGCGCGTGAAGTCGTCATTGGACAGCCCGCCGGTGCGGATGCCGTGGCTGTTGATCTTAGAGCGTTCCGCGAGAATACGCGTGGCCAACTGCTCGGCCGACATTTCGAGCGAGAAGAACGCGACGAGCTTGCCCTTGTCTTCGGGGTTCTCAGTGGTGCGGTAATAACGCGCTGCGTTGAAAGCCATAGTGGTGGCCAGCGCGGTTTTGCCCATGCTGGGTCGGCCGGCCAAGATCAAAAGGTCAGATGCATGCAAGCCGCCGAGCTTTTTATCGACATCGCGTAAACCGGTTGTAACGCCGGCCAAAGCGCCTTCGCGACGGTGCGCAGCTTCTGCAAGACTAATGGCAGCCCCGAGCGCCGTTTCAAATGTTTGGAATCCGCCTTCGACCGCGCCGGTCGTTGCCAGGTCGAACAGACGTTGTTCGGAACCGGCAATTTGGTCCATTGCAGTTTCATCGGGCTGCGACTCAAAGGCCTCGTTGACCATGTTCTCGCCAAGCGCGATCAGCTCGCGGCGGAGAAAAAGGTCATAAACAAGCTTGCCGTAATCGCCGGCGTTAATGATGGTGACGGCCGAGGCGGCAAGGCTCGCCAGATATTTGATGCCCCCGGCGGCGATGATCAGGTCATCCCGCTCAAGATAGGTTTTCAGCGTTACGGGGTTGGCTTGGTGCCCTTGCTCGATAAGCCTGGCGCAGGCCTGGTAGACCCGCCCATTGACCGGATCGGCGAAATGATCGGCGCCGAGGAACTCGCTGACGCGCTCGAAAGCGCGGTTATTCATCAGAATCGCGCCCAGCAGTGCCCGTTCCGCCTCATAGTTATGAGGTGGCGTACGAAGGGCGTCCCCAGCGTTATCAGCCGGATCAGAAGCGCGAAGAGGTGTTGGCATGGCGGGACCTTATCGACTCCCCAAGTGAATAATAGGGCCCATCACCTGTGGATGGATGTGGAACCCGGGGATAACTATTTTACGCGCCGATCAGAACACTCGTCATCTGAATCCCGCCGGGACCGCCGTCATTGAAAAACGACACTTTTTCGCCACGCCCTTGCACAGCTAAAATATATAGCAAGGGCAGGTAATGTTCCGGCGTCGGTACCGATAAGGCCGCCTCGGGATCGAGGGTCAGATAGTCCGCTAGGGCGCTGTGATCGCCCGCAGTGATGCGCCGCTTGACCTCATCCTTGAACCGCAGCCATGAGGCGATCAGCCGCTCGTCACGCGATCCCCAATAGCGAAGATTGTGCACGATGTTGCCGCTACCGAGGATCAACACGCCTTCGTCGCGCAAGGCCGCGAGATGTTTTGCGTTGTCGTAGTGAAAAGCGCCGTGGCGATTGTGCGGCATGCTGAGTTGCACAACGGGAATATCGGCTTTGGGATACATGGCGCAGAGCACGCTCCAAGCGCCATGGTCGAGGCCACGCTGAGGGTCCATATGCACCGCCGTGGGTGTCATCAGCTCTGCTACGCGTCGCGCTAAGGCCGGATCGCCGGGCGCCGGATAGCGAAGATCGAACAGCGCTTTAGGAAAACCGTAAAAGTCGTAAATGATTTCAGGATGCGCACCGGCGCTTACAGCAAAGCCCTGTGTTTCCCAATGCGCCGAAACGCACAAGATGGCACGCGG
>CAITZE010000235.1 GCA_903896775.1 uncultured bacterium | reverse complement strand
TTTATGTCCGTTGAGTCTGGCGGGGCTGCCGGCGTCGATACCGGCGCGGTTGGCTCACGGCGCTACCGCGTGACCTTCAGCGGTCCGGGCGGCCACAGCTATGGCGCGTTCGGCCTGGTGAACCCGATGTATGCGCTGGGCCAAGCAGCAGCGGAATTCTCGCACACGGAAGTTCCCGAAAAGCCCAAGACCACTTTCGGCATCGGCGTGATCGGCGGCGGTACGTCGGTGAACTCCATTCCGCTCAGCGTCTGGATGGATATCGATATGCGCTCGGAATCGCCCACCGAACTCAACAAGGTTGAAGCGCGTATGTTCAAGATCATGAACGATGCGACCGACGCCGAAAACAAAGCGCGTTCGACGAAGGAAGGGAAGATCGCCGTCGACATTAAGAAGATCGGCGATCGTCCCGCCGGCAGCACCGATGAGAAGTCGTTGCTGGTGCAGGAAGCATCGGCCGCCATTGAAGCGGCTGGAATGAAGCCGCGCTACGGCTATGGATCGACGGACTCCAACTTGCCCATGAGCCTTGGCATTCCGGCCATCACCATCGGCAAGAACGGTCCGAACTCCGGCGGTCGCGCCCATTCGCTCGATGAATGGCTCGATGTCGCCAAGGATCCGATGATGAAGGGCATGACGACGTGCCTAAGCGTCATCCTTGCCGTCACGGGCATGGAGAACTAACACTGGGCTTATGATGGCGGGCTGACGTTGCGTCAGTCCGCCGTTCCCAGCTTTCTTGTATGTTTTTACGTTGGTTTATCATTCTCGGTTTTGTGTGGGCAGCGCTGTTGGCGTCGCCATTCGCGCGCGCGGCTTCGTCCTCGCCATGCCCGCCTTACACCACACCGATCACGCTCAATTTCAAAACGCTCAATCCTGCGCCGATCTATAACAACCGGCTGTCAATTCAGGGCATCCGTAATCTGTTCCGCGATCGCGATGAACCTGTGTCTGGACCGCATGAGCAGGCCCTTGGCATTACCTATGCCGAAAGTGTCTACAGCGTCGAAACGCATACATTGGTGCGCGAGGTCAACGGCGGCTTCTGCGTTTATCTGTCCAGCATCGATCTGGATTTTGGCTGGAAGCGCCAGGATGTTTATATCGCCAGCGAATTCCAGCCCGGCACGTGCGAGTACCGTACGGTCCTCGATCATGAGAACCAGCATGTGTCCGTCAATAACAGCTCGCTCAAGGAATTCGCGCCGTATTTCCGAGCGCAGGTGGAAAAGAGCCTGCAAACCCAGCAGCCGGTTTTTGCGCGCAGCGGTGATGCCGGCACAGATGTAGCGATGAAAGCGGTCGAAAAGGGGATGTCAGCTTTGATGACTCAATTTCATCAAATCAACGGCCAGCGTAACGCGCCGCTCGATTCAGCGAGCAACTACGAAGCAACAGCCGGTCTCTGCAAGAATTGGAATCTGGCGAACCCGCCGCAGCGACGTTAATCGTCAGATCGAGAAAGACGTCCCGCACCCGCAGGTCGAGGTGGCGTTGGGATTGCTGATGCGGAAGGACGCCGCCATGAGATCGTCGACATAGTCGATTTGGCAGCCCTTCAAAAGGTCCATGGACGTCTCATCAACGACGAGCTTGGAGCCGTGGAACTCATAAATCCGGTCATCGCCGGTGGTCGCGCCGTCGAGGCTGAAATTATAAGAGAAGCCTGAGCAGCCACCGCCCGATACGGCAAGGCGGAGCATCAGAGCTGGGTTGCCCTCCGTTTCGGCAAGGACACGCACGCGGTCGGCGGCGGCCTTGGTCATGACGAGGGGAGCTGTATCGGCGGAAATGCTGTTCATGGCCCTAATTTAGTGCGGGGACCGGTAGGATTCAAGGTAAGGCTTCGCGCTAGCAGCGCCTGCAATCTTGGCGATATGATGCGCTCATTGTCATGTCTTTATTGGATAAAAGGATTAAGCCCATGCTTCGCACCGTCGCCGTCCTTGTCGGCAGTCTTCGCAAAGAGTCCATCAATCGCAAGCTTGCCAAGGCCATGGCGGCTCTCGCACCCAATCTGAAATTCGACTTTGTCGAGATCGGCAGTTTACCGCTCTACAATCAAGATCTCGACGCTGCACCGCCGAAGGAATGGGCAAGTTTTCGCGAAGAGGTCAAAAAGGCCGATGCGGTGCTGTTCGTGACGCCGGAAGATAACCGCTCGGTGCCGGGCGTTCTGAAGAATGCCATCGATGTCGGATCGCGGCCTTACGGCTCCAGCGTCTGGGACAAAAAGCCGGCGGCTGTGGTTAGCGCGTCGGGCAGCGCCATGGGCGGGTTCGGCGCCAACCATCACCTGCGTCAGTCACTCGTGTTTCTGAATATGCCGGCGATGCAGCAGCCAGAAGCCTACATCAATATCGGCGACAAGTTCTTCGATGCCGAAGGCAAGATCGCGGAAGAAGGCAAGCGCGCTTACATACAGAAGATTGTCGATGCCTTCGCAGCGTGGATAGAAACGCAGCTTCATACGCACGCGCACTAAGCTTTAGGGCTTGATCGACGCCTGGGGAAATTTGGTTTTCGCCCAGTCGATGATGGCGCGGCTGTCCATGGCGCCGGCGGTTTGGGCAATGAGGTCTCCGCCGCCGGTCAGCAGCAATGTCGGCACGCTTTGAATGCCAAAACGGCGCGCGACCTGGGGTGCTTCGTCGAGATTGAGTTTTAGAAGCCGCGCACGCGGTTCCAGGATTTCGGCAGCACGTTCAAACATCGGGCCCATCATGCGGCAGGGGCCGCACCACGGCGCCCACACATCCGTCAGTACGGGAATGGTATTTGCCGACATATGACGGCTGAAGCCGGCTTCATCGACGGTCACAGGATGGCCGGAAAAAAGAGCCGCTCCGCAGGCGCCGCATTTTGGGCTCTCCAGCAAGCGATGAGTCGCCACCCGGTTGATTTTTGCGCAGGCGGGACAAACAATGTGTTCGGCGTCACTCATAGCCGGAATATGGGGCGCGGATGATGAGCTTTCAATCCGTGCGCGCCACACGGAAGCCGATGTAGTTATCGCGGTCACCCGCCCCGGTGCCCTGACGGAATGCAGGGCGTAAGCGCTGGGGTAGGCTAGCCCAGGATCCGCCCTTCATGATACGCAGACGGCAGTTTGGTTTTTCGAGAGCGCTGCCGTCCACCGGTCCCGGTTTTTCATCCCAGCAATCTTGGACCCATTCCCAGACATTGCCGGCCATATCGTGAAGTCCAAAGCGGTTGGGCGGAAAGCTGCCGACGGGCGCGGAAAGCTCCCATTTGTCTTCGCCGCTGGCGTAAGGCCCGCAGCAGGTATCCATGCCGTAGTTGGCGAATTTGCGGGCCGGTTTGTCGCCCCAATAATAAGTCGAGTTCGTACCTGCCCGTGCCGCGAATTCCCATTCGGCTTCGGAGAGCAGGCGATAGGTTGCGCCGGTTTTTTCGCTCAGCCAGCGCACGTAGGTTTGCACATCGGCCCAGCTGACGTCGTTCACCGGGTAATTGCTGCGGTCGGTAGGATCGTTAGGGGTCGGCGTGCAGCCCTGATCCGTTCGGCACTCGTTGCGCGGCACGCGTGTACAACCGGCTTCTTTGAGGCAGGCTTCCCATTGGGCTTCCGTGATCTCGAATTTCCCGACCGCCAGGGCATAGTTGATTGTCACTCTGCGCTTTGGTCCATCGTAGGGCTCGCGGCCTGGTTCATGCTCGGCGGCGCCCATCATGAAAACTTTCTGCTTGGGCAGAACCACCATGACCGGGCAATCGGCGCAGTCCTTGAACTCGGTGCCCGGCTTGAAAAGGGGTGCGGCGTGCGCCGCAGAACCGGCCAGCGAAATGTAGAGCGCCGCGAGGAATACCGTCAGTCGCAATTGCATTGAACCGCCTTCAACAAGTGTGAGTTCCGAAGCTAACACGCGAAACCGAGCAGAGGCCAGCATTGCCGGGCCGCCAGACCTCCGTTAGGGTCGGCATATGTTACAGAACACGTCACAGGATATCGCGGCACTCGCGGATTGCTTCGCGCCGTTGGCAACCGATCCGGCGGAGAGCCGTGGACGGTTACATAAGGAAGATGAGTCACCTACGCGCACGGTCTATCAACGCGACCGCGACCGCATTATCCACTGCGGCGCTTTTCGGCGGCTGAAATACAAGACGCAGGTTTTTGTTTACGGCGAGGGTGAGAACTATCGCACACGGCTGACCCATAGCCTTGAAGTCTCACAGATCGCGCGATCCATTAGCCGCTTTGTTGGTCTCAATGAAGACCTCGCTGAAGCTTTGGCTTTGGCCCACGATCTCGGACATACCTGTTTTGGTCATGCCGGCGAAGACGTGCTGCAAGAATGTATGGCGAACTACAACGGCTTCGATCACAACGCGCAAGGATTGCGTATCGTCACCAAGCTCGAACATCGCTATGCGGCTTTCGACGGGTTGAACCTGACATGGGAAACGCTCGAAGGCTTGGTCAAGCATAACGGACCGATAGTGGCTAAAGGCGAAAAGCCGGTGCCGCTTGCGATCACCGAGTACAACGCGGTGCAGGATTTGGCCCTCGCCACTTGGCCGGGCGCTGAAGCGCAGGTCGCAGCGATTTCCGACGACATCGCTTACAACGCGCATGATTTCGACGACGGTCTGAAAGCAGGATTATTTCCATTAGAGGCTGTTATGGAATTGCCACTGGTTGGCCCGATCTTTAAAGGCGTTGCCGAACGCTATCCAGGTTTGGAGAAGGGCCGGCTCATTCATGAGTCGTTGCGCGGGCTTATCGCCGCGATGGTCAACGATGTGATTTTGGAATCCTACCGGCGCTTCAAATCTTTTAAACCAACCTCTACCGCAGAGGTGCGCGGATTGGGTCAGGCTTTGGTGGGGTTCTCCACCGAGATGGCCGCTCATGAAAAAGCCGTGAAGGCTTTTCTCTTCACCAATATGTATCGGCATACACGCGTTGTGCGCATGACCAGCAAGGCCAAGCGCATCGTCCGTGACCTGTTTGATCTCTTACTGGCCGAGCCACACCTTCTTCCCGATGATTGGCACCTCGGTCTCGATGGGCCCAAAACCCTCAAAACCGCGC
The DNA here is from genome assembly GCA_903896775.1 of uncultured bacterium. Taxonomy (GTDB): domain Bacteria; phylum Pseudomonadota; class Alphaproteobacteria; order Rhodospirillales; family Rhodospirillaceae; genus SHVO01. The sequence goes on along the minus strand of CAITZE010000235.1, from coordinate 746 downwards.
GCCGCGTGGCCGACTATATTGCCGGGATGACTGACAAATTCGCCCTGGACGAACATGCGCGGCTCTTCGACCCCACCGTGAAGTCTTGAGTAGTGCCTTGGCTCACTTGAAGCGCACCGGAAAATGCCGATAATGCGCCAATCAAAAACCCCGGCGGTACCGATCTAAATGTCTGAATCTGCGAATTCATCTTCTGCGTCTTTTGCCAGCCACTTTGGTGGGCTGTGGACCGACCGCGCAGACGTTCAAGACAACATCGCCCGGCGTCTCGAAAGCGGAAACATCACGGTTGAGGAAGCCGAGCTGCTGCGTTTTTGGATCGCCAACGGTTATGTGATCATTCCCAATGCCGCGCCGCTCAAAGACATCGACGAGGCTTTGAAAGAGATCGACCTGATCTATTCGCGTCCAGCGGGTTTGATCGAGACCTTCGAGACCGGAAAGTTGGGCATCGTCCCCGTGGAGCCGCGCCACCGAACTGCGCCGCATAAACTTCTGGATGCTTACGCGCTCTCGCCGAAGATTCGCAAAGCGGTTTTTGCCGACAAGATCGTGCGGTTCCTCAACATCGTTTTTGACGAACCGGCCTTTGCTTTTCAGGGGCTCTATTTCGAACATGGCTCGCAGCAAGCCATGCATCAGGACTCAGCGTATGTCCGCGTCAGCCGCCCCATGGAAATGGCGGCGTCCTGGCTAGCCATGGAAGACATCAAGCCGGGTTCGGGCGAACTGCAGTATTATGTCGG
>CAITZE010000234.1 GCA_903896775.1 uncultured bacterium | reverse complement strand
CGGCAGCCCCGCCAGACTCAACGGACATAAAGGCTTTGATTTTGTCTTTGTACTCACCCTTGGTGAACAGATAGCGCATACCGCGCAAGTCACCTTCACCTTCTTCGCCCACATCGCCCATGAAGATGATGTCGTCACGGGTTTTGATATTGGCGGCGTTCATGGCGCGTACAAAGCTGACCAGCGCCGCGAGGCTGAAGGTATCGTCGCCAACGCCAGGGGCATTGAACTTGGTGCCTTCGCGCTTGATCTTAACGTCGGTGCCTTCGGGGAACACCGTATCAAGGTGCGCGGCCACGACGACGTATTTGTCATCAGGGTGCGTACCCTTGCGAATACCGAAAGTATTGCCTTCCGCGTCGATACGCACATCGGTCAGGCCGGCGTCCTTCAACATCTTTTCGTATTCCTTGGCGCGCGTCATTTCCTTGAACGGCGGCGACGGAATTTCGACGAGCTTGACGCCTTCATTGATGTAACGGTCGTAATCTTTGTCCATGGTGGCGACGGCGGTTTTGAACTGTGAGCTGGCAAGGATTTTCTGAACCTCGGCCTTGGGATCGGCCGCCTGCACGCCTGAAGCCGCAAATGCCAAGCCAAGAGCCAGCAACGACGCCGAAATCCGCAAAGAATATTTCATGGACCTCTCTCCTCCCCGTTTTTGAGTGTTCAAGATGGCCGGAATGATAGGACTTACGCCCGGCCCATACCACCTGTTTTGCCCATCTTGTTTTGAGGCCCCGATCGTTCAATAGTAGGCGGCAGCCGATACTTAAGTCTGTAAAATCAACTGTTTGAAATCGGGGCCGCTTTGAAGATCAAGATCGCCACCTGGAATGTGAACTCGGTCAAAGCCCGCCTGCCCAATCTCTTGGCCTGGCTGAAGGAGGCCGCGCCCGACGTGGTGATGCTGCAGGAAATCAAATGCATCGACGAGAATTTTCCGCGCGCCGAGATCGAGGACGCCGGCTACAACGTCGCCACTCACGGCCAAAAGACTTACAATGGCGTAGCCATTCTTTCGAAGTCACCGCTGGAAGATATCGAACCGCGCCTGCCTGACGGCGAAGGCGATGACCACGCGCGCTACATGGAAGCCACTGTCTTCGGCAAAGTGCGCGTCGCTGCGATTTACTTGCCCAACGGCAATCCCATCAGCACGGAAAAGTTCACTTATAAACTCGCCTGGATGGATCGGCTGAAAGCGCATATGGCGCGCGGCCTCGCCGATGGCGAGATGCGCGTTTACGGCGGCGACTACAACGTCATTCCCAGAGACGACGACGTTTATAATGCCAAGGCTTTCGCCGAAGACGCTTTATTGCAGCCGGAAAGCCGCGCGCGATTTCGCGCGTTATTGCACCTGGGTCTCACCGATGCGTTTCGAGCGTTCAACAGCCTGCCGCATCAATACTCTTATTGGGATTACCAAGCTGGCGCGTGGCAAAAGGACAACGGCTTGCTGATCGACTTCCTGCTGCTTTCGCCTAAGGCTGCCGATGCGCTCACCAATGCCGGCATCGACAAGGGCCCGCGCGGCAAAGAGAAAGCTTCCGACCACACGCCGGTGTGGTGCGAGTTGATAGTGTAACTCTCTGTCGTCATCGTCGGGCGCGACGTAGTCGCGTCCGGGATGACGAGCAATGCTAGATATCCGCGTACATATGCGTTTCGGCGGCGGCACCGGGATGGGTCACAGCGCCGTGCTGGGCATCGCCCACCAGCTGTGCGTATTTCCACAACACGCCTGATTGATAGTTATTCACACGCGGCTTCCAGATAGCGCGGCGTTCATTCAGTTCCGCGTCGGAGACTTCCAGGTTCATCGTGCCTGCGTCGCAGTCGATGGTGATGATGTCGCCGTCTTTCACCAACGCAATGGGGCCGCCCACAGCCGCTTCCGGCCCCACGTGACCCACGCACAGGCCGCGCGTGCCGCCGGAGAAACGCCCGTCGGTGATGAGCGCGACTTTGTCGCCCATGCCCTGCCCCGATAGCGCGCCGGTCGTGGCCAGCATCTCGCGCATGCCCGGGCCGCCCTTGGGGCCTTCGTAGCGGATGATGATGACGTCGCCTTCTTTGTAAGCGCGGTTCTGCACCGCTTCGAAAGCCAAATCTTCGGAATCAAAGCACAACGCGGTGCCGCGGAATTTCTTCACCTTGAGTCCGGCGACTTTCACAATCGCGCCACCGGGCGCCAGAGAGCCTTTAAGGCCCGCAACGCCGCCCGTGGGCGACAGTGGATTGGAGCAAGGACGCACCACATCCTGATTGGTGGGGAACACAACGTCTCGCATGTTCTCTTCCAGCGTTTTTCCGGTGACGGTGATGCAATCGCCATGCAGATAGCCGCCGTCGAGCAGCGCCTTTATTAGGATCGGGATACCGCCGACTTTATACAAGTCCGCCGCCACATAACGTCCGCCCGGCTTCATGTCGCCGATGTAAGGCGTCTTTTTGAAGATCGCGCAAACATCATCGAGATCGAACTTGATACCGGCTTCGTGAGCCATGGCCGGCAGATGCAAACCAGCATTGGTGGAACCACCCGAAGCAGCCACAACCATGGCGGCGTTCTCGAACGCTTTGCGGCTGGCGATATCGCGCGGACGCAAGTTGAGACGCACGAGTTCCATGACCGCCTTACCGGCGGCTTTGGCGTATTGATTGCGCGCTTCGGTGAAGCTCGTCGGGATGCTGGCCGAAAGCGGCAGCGCGAGGCCCATGGCCTCAGAGACCGTCGCCATGGTGTTGGCCGTGAACTGACCGCCACAAGCGCCCGCCGATGGACACGCGACGCATTCCAGCTCGTGCAAATCTTTATCACTCATTTTGCCGGCCGCATGTTGGCCAACGCCTTCGAAGACGTCGACGATGGTCACGTCTTTGCCGTGGAAATGGCCGGGCATGATCGCGCCGCCGTAAAGGAACACGGACGGCACATTGAGGCGCAGCATTGCCATCATCATGCCGGGCAGCGACTTGTCGCAGCCGGCCATACCGACCATGGCGTCGTAAGAGTGTCCGCGCATGGTGAGCTCCACCGTGTCGGCGATCCAGTCGCGCGAGGCGAGCGAGCTCTTCATGCCCTCGTGACCCATGGCGATACCGTCGGTGACGGTGATGGTGGTGAACTCGCGCGGCGTTCCGCCGCCGGCGCGCACGCCTTCCTTTACGATCTGCGCCTGACGGGACAAATCGATGTTGCAGGGTGCGGCTTCATTCCAACACGTCGCGACGCCGACCATAGGCTGATGCAGCTCTTCTTCCGTCAGACCCATGGCGTAATGCATGGCGCGGTGCGGCGCTTTGGTGGGGCCTTCCGTAATGTGCCGGCTGGGCAATTTTGATTTATCGAACTTGGCCGGCTTTTTTCCGTCGTCGAGCATGGAGGCCTCCTTTAAAGGTCAGCCCGTATAGGCGTACTGGGCTTGATCGTCAATTCTCAGGGCTGCGCATCACCCGCGCAAAACCGCATGGCTCAGCGCTACGATGCTTTACCTGAGGGCATAGGTATCAGCGCGGGTACTTCGGCCTTGTAGCGCGTGTAAGCGTCGCCAAATGTTTCGGTCATGAAGCGCTCTTCAATGCGCATTTTCATCAATAGGCCACCGAGAAACAGCGCAAAGCCGAGTATCCCGCGCCATTGTCCTTGCGCCAAAGCCACACCGATCATTGCAACCAGAAGTCCGGTGTAAATGGGATGACGTGTCCAGCCATAGGGCCCGCTGCGGATCAGTTCATGATTTTCTTTGACGGTGACCGTGCCGCTCCAGTTCGCGCCCAGATGCCGGCGCGCCCAGACCGTAAAGCTGAGCCCTACGACAATCAGCGCAAATCCGGCCCAATAAGCGGGGAGCAAAAATTCTCGCGGCAGATAAAATTCCGCAATCCCTGGGCCGGGCGGCAAACGCAGGCACAACACCGCACCGACAACAAAAAGTAAGCCGTAGATCACGCGCGAGACGACATCTTCGCGCCGCACAGTGACCTTTGCGCCCTGTGCGCTAACGGCCCAATAAATGATCCAAAGGATCCACGGCAATCCGAGAAGCGTGCCGTACATCCAATGCGGCATTAGGCACCTATCCGCTTGAGCGCGTCGGCAAGTTTCACTTTTGCCGCTTCGGCGGCCGCACGGCGTTCGCGGATTTCCTCGACCACTTCCGGCGGCGCTTTGGCAACGAAAGCTTCATTGGTCAGTTTTTTATCGTCATTAGCGATGTCGCTGTCTTTCTTGGCGATTTCTTTGGCAAGACGCTCGCGCTCTTTTGCCAAATCGATAACGCCTTCGAGCGGCAACAGCACCGTTGCCTCACCCACCACCACTTGCGCGGCGTTCGGCGTGGCCGCTTCATCGACAACAATAGATGCGAGGCGCGCGTTGGCACAGATCAAGGCGTTGTGTGTGGCAAGCCGCGCTTTAGAAACAGCACCGGCGCCCTTCATCGTCGCAGCCATCTGCAAGCCAGCGGGCACGTTCATCTCCGAGCGCACCGAACGGATCGCGTTGATGACATTCACCACCCAATCGATCTCGGCTTCGGCTTCAGCGGCTACAGCGATGTCGTATTTCGGCCAGGGCTGCTGCATCAACACGCCAGCGCGCTTGATGTTCGCGGCCTCCGCGAGCTTCTCCCACAGCGTCTCCGTCACAAACGGAATCATCGGTTGAGCGATGAGCAGGATCTGATCGATCACCCAAGCCGTCGCAGCGCGCGTTTCGCTTTTGGCGGCTTCGTCGCTGCCTTGGAAGACGGGCTTGGCGAATTCCAAATACCAATCGCAGAAGACACCCCAAGTGAATTGGTAAAGACCGTTGGCAGCATCATTGAAGCGATAGGCTTCAATCGCATCGGCCACAGCCTTGGCGGCTTCGACCGTTTTAGCGACGATCCATTTGTTGAGCGTGGTCTTCACACCGCGCGGATCGAAGCCCGGCACAATCGCGCAGCCGTTCATCTGCGAGAAACGCGCAGCGTTCCAGATTTTGGTGACAAAGTTGCGATAGCCAGCGATACGCGTCTCGGCGAGTTTGATATCGCGTCCCTGCGCCGCCATCGCCGTCAGCGTGAAGCGCACGGCGTCGGTGCCGTAGACATTGCACAGGTCCAGGGGGTCCATGACGTTGCCCTTGGACTTGGACATCTTCTGGCCCTTCTCGTCGCGGACCAGGGCGT
>CAITZE010000233.1 GCA_903896775.1 uncultured bacterium | reverse complement strand
GCTTCCTGCAGGTTGTCGATGGTCTCGCGCTGAACCGCTATCAACGTGTTGTAAGAGCGTTCCAGAGCCAACTTGTCGGTGACGTCCTCATATGTCGTCAGCAGACCGCCCATGGGATGCGGTGCGATGACACGACGCAAAGTTCCGCCGTCGGGTAAGTGCAGCACGTCTTCCAAAGGCTCGATCAGCGAATTGAAGCGCGCGAGTTCTTTTTCTTTATAGGCGGGGAAGTCTGCGACTTCGGGCAGCTTGCGTTCGCCGCGTAAGGCATCGAGCAGACTGCCGTAACTCGGGCCATCCAAAAGCCACGCCGCATCGATGCGCCACAGGCGCGAGAAAGCCGTATTGAAGAACACTAAGCGGGTATCGGGGCCGAAGATGGCGATAGCAGTGGTGAGGCGCTCCAGCACGTCGGCATGGGCGGCGGCTTCGCGTTTTGCGCGCGTCTCAAGCTCTTCCTGACGTGTGATGTCGTAAGCAAATCCTGAGGTCAGGCGGCCACTGCCGTCAGAAAATAAAGGTGCAGTCGTGTTGTCGCTTGCATCATTGGTAGCGCCGGCAGCGGCTTCGACGGGCGATTCCGTGACTTCCATCAAACGCCGGCTGCCGTCGATGACCATGTGAAAAGGCGCCCGGCGCGTCTCAGCAGCGGCGCGCGCAGCGGCGGCCAATGCACGCGCTTCGCGCACCGCAACGCGCGGCGCGAGTTCACGACCTCGTGCCACGACATCGCCGGCATTCTTGGCATCCACGGCTTTGACATAAGCGGCGTTGCAATAGATCAACGACAGATCGTCATCGCGCAGCCAGACCGGCTCGGCGATGCCATCGAGCGCAGCCTTCAGCAGATTGCGCTCGCGTTTCAGCGCGCCAGTTTCTTCGGTCAGTGTGTCGACCGCCGCGACGCCTTCGGTCACGTCGCTCATCCACACGACGTCGGCCATCGTACGGCCCTGGTCGTCCACGGCGCGTACGCCGCGCGCCTGAATGCGCCGCCCAGTGCCGGTGTGGGTCAGATCGATTTGAAAGCCGTCGCCACCGCCGCGTAAGTTCTCTATCACCGCCTGCAGACGCTCGCGGGACTGCGTATCGAAGCCTTCGCTGACTTCATCAAAGCCGGCGTCAAGGCCGCGAAACAAATCCAGCAATACGGCGAGCCTGCGCGAGCAGTAACCGCTTTCACGGAACGCCGGCAAAGCCGCGGGATCTTCATCTTCTTCGGCGATGGGCTGATGGAACCAGGCGAAATAGCCTTCGGGTGCTGTTTCCAGCGCGGCCTGGATCGCGGCGCGCGTGTATTGGGCCTGCCCGGCGGCGCGCTCGGCCTTGCGCCAATGGCGGTGTTGCCGCCATAGCGCGATGCCCGCCGGCGGCACCAGCAGCAAAACCGCGGCCAACCCGGTGAGAACCGGCGGCGTCAGCACTTCGGAAATATCGCCCGCCACCTATTCCTCAGACATAATTACGGCCCGAGTCCGACTCTAACTGCTTCGGACTCGGGCCGCAAAGGGCGCAGACCTTAAGGTGCGTAATTAATAGCGGTAGGTTTCCGGCTTGTAAGGGCCCGCGGTCGGGACGCCGATATAATCCGCCTGTTTAGCGCTTAGTTTGGTCAGCTTCGCGCCGACTTTGGCGAGGTGCAGTTCGGCGACTTTCTCGTCCAGGTG
>CAITZE010000232.1 GCA_903896775.1 uncultured bacterium | reverse complement strand
CGCTGCCGCCCGACATCCAGGTATTGGCGCTGGAAATCGCCTGCACGCGCGAGGTGCGCGGCTTGCGTGTCGCTTCATAACGCTGGAACGCTTTGGGGATACCATCGGGATCAACGCCGTCGAGGCAGCGCGCCAAGACCACCCCATCTTCCATCGCCTGCGCCGCACCCTGCGCCATATACGGCGTCATGGGGTGACAGGCGTCGCCCAGCAACGCGATGCGTCCGTCGCTCCAACGCGGCAGCGGTTCGCGCTCCAGGATCGCCCACTTATGGCATGACGGGCTCGCGTTCAGCACCATCTGCACTTCTGGATGAAAGCCTTTGTAAGCCGCGCGCAGCTCATTCATATCGCCCATCGTCGACCACGACTCCGGCGTGATCCAGCCGGCCGGCTCGGGCACGCTGGTGACAAAGTAGAGTTGGCTTTGGTCGCGGCGCGTATAGTAAATGACAATATGCCGGTCGACGCCCCACCACTTGGTGCGCGACGGCGCGATCTTGCCGCCCTTCATCAGCTTTGAGTCGAACACCGAGCGGTAGGCGATGCGGCCTTTGTGCAGCGGCTGATCGGGACCCACGACGATTTTGCGCGCCTCGGAGTGCACGCCGTCGGCGCCGATCACGGCATCGTGGTTCGCGCGCGTGCCGTCGGCGAATATAAGCGTCACGCCCTTGCCGCTTTGCTCGATGGCAACCAGCTCTTTATTGAGATGGACAATTTCGGGCGGCAAAATCGACACCAGGGCTTCATGCAAATCGGCGCGATGGGTGCACAGGAACGGCGCGCCATAGAGGCTTTCCGGCATCGGCAGTTCGCGCTTCAGCTCGCCCGTATCCCATACGCGATTGAGGTGCGAATAGGGCTCGAACGCGTGCTCGCGCAGTGACTTTTCGATGCCAATACCGCGCAAAACGCGCGACGCATTGGGCAGCATTTGAATGCCGGCGCCGACGCGCAAGAATTGGTGCGCCTGTTCGTAAACGGTGACATTCACGCCGACTTTGAGCAGCGTCGCCGCCACTGCCAGTCCGCCCATGCCAGCGCCAATGACAGCGACCGATAGTTTGTGCGCACTCATAACAATATTCCTATGCTGAGGATCTTGATGTGATTGTGACGGCGTCGAGGCTAGCCGCCGAGAGACAGGATGTAGGAAGCTAAGATACCGATATCGCCGCGATTTAAGTATTAGAACTTTCTAAAAATGCGCGGGCGCCTAGCGTGCAGCGCGTCATTCGTTCTCATGCTTCTTCGCGTAAAACGCGCGGGCGGCATCGATACGGGACGAGTTCGCAATCACCCAATCGGCGAGGCCATAGACTGGCCTCAAAAAATCGCGACCTAAATCCGTAAGGGCATATTCCACTTGCGGCGGAATAACCGGCATCACCGTGCGGGTGACAAAACCGTTTTCTTCCAGATCGCGCAGCGTGGACGACAACATCTTCTGGCTGATCTCGCCCACTTCGCGGCGCAGCGCATTGAAGCGCTGCGGCCCACGCCCCAGCGTGCGCACCACCAGGATTGTCCACTTGTCGCTGATGCGCGCCAGCATCCGCCCGATATGTTCACAGGTCGAGGAATCGTCTGCGGTATCCTGCCCGGTAACCGAAAGGTGACTTGGTAACTTGCGCGTGCCTTCTTGATTGCTCACGGGCTTTCCTCATCATAGTAACCATTGGAAACCATGTTACATGAGGAAACTATGCCCGCGAACCCACAAACAGCCAAACCCCGGATCGCCGTCATCATCGGCTCGACGCGGCCCACACGCTTTGCCGATCAGCCCGCGCAGTGGATTCTGAAGCAAGCTCAAGCGCGGGGCGACATGGACGTCGAGCTGGTCGACCTGCGCGACTTCAAGCTCCCCTTCTTCGATGAAAAGGCGTCCAACCGCTGGATGCCGAGCGAAAACGCGGAAGCCGTACGCTGGCAGCAAACCATTGGCCGGTTCGACGGCTTCATCTTCGTGGTGGCCGAATACAATCACTCTATTACCGGCGCGCTGAAGAACGCGCTCGACCAGGCCTACAATGAGTGGGGCCACAAACCTTTCACCGCCATAGGTTACGGCGGCGTCGGTGCGGCGCGCGCCGTCGAACATCTTCGCCTCATCGCCATCGAGCTACAGATGGTCTCGACGCGCACTGCGGTTCACGTCGGCGGCAGCGATCTCATGGCCGTGCATCCCGCCTTTGGCGGCACTAAAACGATGACGGACATCGAAGCACACCTTCTGCCGTCCACCAAAACGTCGCTGGATGAACTCAACTGGTGGGCCAAAGCGACGATGGCGGCGAGGACCGCAGCGTAACGCCCGGTCTACACCCTCTCCGAAAGCTGTGCCAAATTAGCATCTCGCGCGGGATTAAATCCGGCGAGATGAGCACAGCTTACGGGGGGCTTTCTGAATGTCTGACATTCTTATCGTGGGTGCTGGTCCGACCGGCCTGACCCTTGCGTGCGAACTGGCCGTGCGCGGTGTGGCGTTCAGATTGGTCGACTCAGCCGAAGGCCCTTTCCCCGGTTCGCGCGCAAAAGGACTTCAGCCGCGCACGCTTGAAGTGTTCGATCGCCTCGGCATCGCCGAAGAAGTTGTCGCAGCGGGTCTTGCGGAGTTGCCGTATCGGCAGCACGGGGCCGGCGGCAGCTTCGAAGATGTGCCGCGCAAAGGCCTCGGCATACGTCCCGACGTGCCGTGGCCGTCGCCGCTAATCATTCCACAATATCGTACCGAAGCGGCTTTACGGGACCGTTTGAAAGCCCTCGGCAGCAAGGTCGGGTATGGCTGCACACTGACGGCCGCCGAGACCAATGCCAACGGTGTGCGCGCAAGACTGGATCGCGCGGACGGCAGCACCGAGACAGTCGACGCCGCATGGTTGGTCGGCTGCGACGGCGGACGCAGCACCGTGCGGCATGCAACGAAGCTGAGCTTCTTAGGCGAAACTCACGACGACATGCGCATGCTCGTGGGCGACATGCATGTCACAGGCATAGATCGTGATCACTGGCATGTCTGGCGGCCCGCGGCCGGCGGGTTCATGGCGATGGCGCCGTTGGCCGGGACCGACGCCTTCCAGATTCAGATCGCCATTGGCCCCAAGACACCCGACGCTACAACGCTCGAGAATTTTCAGCGCATGGTCGATTATTATACCGGGGGCAGCGGTATAAAATTGTCGTCGCCGACCTGGGCATCGCTGTGGCGCGCCAACGTGCGCATGGTCGATCACTATCGCGCGGGGCGGATTTTTGTCGCCGGCG
>CAITZE010000231.1 GCA_903896775.1 uncultured bacterium | reverse complement strand
TCAATAACACCGTCACATTTCTGGTTTACGGCCTTATGGCCATAACCGTGATCGGCTCAGTCTATTCTCTCTATTAACGGCAGCGCCGGACCCAAAAGGTCCGGCCTACCTTTTTTGAGCCCCAATTTTCATAAGCCAAAGACGCGCTTAGCCGACCTTACGTAAAGCAGCGGCGTTTAAAAACCCGCCTCGCAGCATCGGGCGATGCGCGGTTTTGAATTCACTCTGTCTGTATCTGTGCGCAGCTCACGCCGTGACGCCTGCGCATGACAAATCCGTTCAAAGCATTTCGAGCTGTAACACGGGCGCCGCTGAAACGGCGTCCCCCCGCGCATTTTCGTTTTGACCGTGATATGACCGGCGCCCATTCGTGAGGTGATTTTTGACGACGATAACAGCAGAGGCCGGCACAACGCCGCGGCCCGACATCGGATTTAAGCAATTTGTGGCGCTGATCGCCGCCATCATGGCGGTGAACGCTTTTGCCATCGATTCCATGATGCCTGCGCTTGCCGCAATCGGCCACGACCTGGGCCTGACCACGGAGAACGGTCGTCAATGGGTCATCACCGCTTACATGCTGGGCTTTGGTGCAGCGCAGATTTTTTACGGAACTTTGGCTGATCGCTTCGGCCGCAAGCGCATGCTGCAAGCCGGCACCAGTATTTATATCGTCTTCAGTCTCGTGGTGGCCTTTTCGAGTTCGTTCGAAATGCTTTTAACGGCGCGCGCGTTGCAAGGCGTCGGCGCTGCTGCCAGCCGCACGCTTGTGATCTCTATCGTGCGCGACCGCTTCTCCGGACGGCAAATGGCGCGCGTCATGTCGCTGGCGATGATCGTCTTTTTGATCGTCCCCATTCTTGCGCCGTCCGTCGGCCAAGTCATTCTTCTCGTTGCGCCGTGGCGCTGGATCTTCGGAGGCTTGGCGTTGTACGGCGCCGTGGTCATGACATGGATAGCGTTGCGCCTTCCCGAAACACTTCATGCTGAGGATCGTCTGCCGATGTCGGTAAGCGCGATACTTCATGCATTTCGTTTGACGCTCACGAATCGCGTTGCTGTGGGTTATATGATCGCCACGATGCTAGTGTTCGGCGGCCTTTTTGGATTCATCAACTCCGCCCAGCAAATATTCGTCGATGTGTTTCATGACCCTGTGTATTTCACGCTGAATTTCGCCGTCATTGCCGGCTGTATGGCCGTTGCCTCGCTCCTGAACTCGCGCATTGTCGGTAAGCTTGGCACACGGCGCGTGTCGCATAGCGCGCTGCTGGGATATACGGCGATCGCCGGCTTACATCTCCTCGTCGTGTTCACAGGTTATGAGACGCTTGTGACGTTCACGATTTTCCAGGCGGGCCTGATGTTCTGCTTTGGCTTATTGGCGCCGAATTTCAGCTCCATGGCTATGGAACCCTTAGGGCATGTCGCGGGAACAGCTGCGTCGGTGCAGGGATTTTGCACAACAATCGGCGGCGCTTTGATTGGGTTTTTTGTAAGCCAGCACTTCGACGGTACCGTGCTGCCCCTCATGGCAGGCTTTTTCGTATGCGCGATGGCCAGCGTTATTGCAGTGTTGATCACGGAAAAAGGCCAACTGTTCCACCCGACGCCGGGTGGTATCGCCACTGCTGGCTGACCGTTATTTCCGGATCTTATCGTAGACCTCGGGCTTAAAGCCGACGATAAGTTGGGCGCCGCGTTCTAACACCGGCCGCTTAATGAGCGACGGGTGCGCTATCATCAAATCGATGGCCTTGGCCGCAGTGATATCTTTTTTATCGGCGTCGGACAGCTTGCGGAAAGTTGTTCCGGCGCGATTGAGGAGAACCTCCCAACCCACGTCCTTCGACCACCGCTGTAAACTCTGCTTATCGATACCCGCCGTTTTATAGTCGTGAAACGTGTACGGCACGCCATTGGCATCTAGCCGAGCACACCGCCGGCGGTAAGGCCCATCAATTTGCCATTCCAGCCTTTTAGCGGCATCCAGATCTCGATGTTGATGGCCGGGCTCACGACCACGTGCACGCGGCAGAACGGCGGAAGACCTTTAAGCGGTTCCTTGGCCTCGGGTGCTTTAAAAGTACCGTCGGTAATCGTCTGCGCTTCCGTCACTTTGGCGCCGGGCAAGCTCAGCGCGGCGAGACTTTCGCAGCTTACGCTGGCATTGGATTGCGTGGCGTTGTCTGCGGCAAGCGCGACCGTTGAAACGGATGTACACAGCGCCGCTGCCATAACCGCGCTACCGACAAACCTGTGAGATTGAATGCGAAGCTTCATGACTTCCCCCCGAAAGAATAAATGCGTTCCTATTCTAGGCACCTCTCAGGGATGACCGCAAAGAAAATGGCGGGCGCTTGGGAGCGCCCGCCATGACGTGAAGCGATGTTACAAAGGCCGAATTACTTCGGGCCAGCGCAATAGAAGTTCTTGGCCTCGGACGTGGAGCCGTTGCCGGTGTACTTCGCCACTTGCGGATAGGGGCAGAGTGGGCGCGTCATTGTGACTTTCTTGGTCTTTTCATCGACGCCGCTCGCAACGATTTGATCCGGTGCTACGCCGTGCTCAACCCAATTCTCGAGCACTTTCACGCTGTCGAATCTGTTGGCGCCAACGCCACCGCGGCAGTGACCCATGCCGGGCACCATGAACAGACGGTAGAAGTCGGCAACCTTTGCTTGGCCGCCCATCTTCGCGACGACGCTATCATAGTAAGACGGCGTGTAGCCCGAAGGTGCCAAGTAGTCAGCCCAACCGTAGTACACGAGCAACTTGCCGCCGCGATCTTTGAAGCCCGACATATCGGGATTGGTGGCATCCATGATCGCCGCCGTCAGTGCCAGGTAGTCGGCCACCGGCACCTCCTCGGCACGGCGCTGCACGTCAAATTGACCGGCAAAAGCCTTTTCCTGCAGCCACCGACCCAGCGTGTGGCGCAGCAGTTTGCGACGCTGACTGAACGCCACACGCACGATTTCGCTGAGCAACTCGCCATCGAGCGCCACCTGGTTTTCCAGCGGCACCATGCGCACCACGGCGCTGTCCACGCGCGGCGGCGGATCAAAACTCTCGGGCGGAACGAACAACACCATTTCCATGGCGTATCGCCACTGCAGC
>CAITZE010000230.1 GCA_903896775.1 uncultured bacterium | reverse complement strand
GCAGCCGGTTTGACGCTCGCCTATGAGGCTGCGGTGGCGGGCGGCATTCCGATTATCAAAGCACTGCGTGAGGGGCTCGCCGGCAACAGCATTCGCCGCGTCACCGGCATTCTCAACGGCACCTGCAACTATATCCTCTCGACGATGCGCGATAGCGGCCGCGAGTTCGCCGATGTGTTGAAGGAAGCGCAAGACCTCGGTTACGCCGAAGCTGATCCGGCCTTCGACATCGACGGCATCGACGCCGCGCATAAGCTTGCGATCTTGACCAGCGTCGCTTTCGGCACCGAGATCAATATCAAGTCTGTGCACGTCGAAGGTATCCGCCACGTTTCATCTTTGGATATCCAATACGCCGACGAGTTTGGATATCGCATCAAATTACTGGGTTTGGCTGAGCGCGATTCACTGAGCGGCGCCATTGTCCAACGCGTCTATCCCTGCCTGATCGCACCCAATGCGCCTTTGGCGGCTGTCGAAGGTGTGTTCAACGCCGTCGTCGCCGAAGGCGACTTTGTCGGCAAGTCGGTCTATGAGGGACGCGGTGCCGGTGCAGGTCCGACGGCTTCCGCTGTTGTGTCCGACATCATGGACATTGCCGCTGGACGGCGCGTGCCGACCTTTGGCATTCCCGCGACTCAACTGAAAGCGCTGTCCTCCGTGCCCGTCGATCAGCATGTGGGCGAATATTACGTGCGTCTGTTGGTCGTCGACCGCCCCGGTGTGTTTGCCGATATCGCCGGCGCTTTCCGTGACGAGAACGTGTCAATGGAATCCGTCCTTCAGCGCGGGCGGACCGCCAACGCCAACGTCAATGTCGTGATCATCACGCACGAATGTCAGGAAACGAACCTGTTACGGGCGCTGAAACACCTGCAGGCCAACGCTGCGCTGGTGGAGCCGCCGCATATGATGAGAATTGAAAACCTAACGTAACTAAGGACTTTTCGCAGAGTGGTAGCCTCTCGCACACGTTAATTTTCAGGCTGCATTGCCAGTTGCCATTCAAGCCCGTGAGCTTCAATATCCCGCTCATTCATCCAAAAGCCGCTATTTCCAAGGATATTCCATGTCGTTACAGCTCGACGCTTCCTTTTCCAACGTCCTCGAACGCAATCTGGCGCTGGAAGCCGTGCGTGTGACTGAAGCTGCGGCTTTATCGGCTTCGCGTCTCATGGGACGCGGCGATGAAAAGGCCGCCGACCAAGCCGCCGTCGACGCTATGCGCCAAGCGCTCAACAGTCTCAACATCGACGGCACTGTCGTGATCGGCGAAGGCGAACGCGACGAAGCGCCGATGCTTTATATCGGTGAGAAAGTCGGCTCCGGCGAAGGCCCGAAAGTTGACATCGCATTGGACCCCTTGGAAGGCACAACTATCACCGCCAAAGGCGGACAGAATGCCTGCGCCGTGATTGCGATGGCGGAATCCGGCAACTTCCTCAATGCGCCGGATGTGTACATGGACAAGCTGGCCGTGGGGCCGGGTTTGCCCGAAGGCGTCATCGACATGGACAACACACCGGAGAAAAATCTCAAGAACCTTGCCAAAGCCAAGAAGTGCGATCTGGAAGATTTGCTGGTGTGTATTCTCGATCGTCCGCGCCACACCGACTTGATCGCCAAAGTTCGTGCCTCTGGCGCGCGCATCATGTTGATCACCGATGGCGACGTCTCGGGCGTAATCGCGACCGCTCAACCAGATTCCGGCGTCGACATTTACATGGGTTCCGGCGGAGCCCCCGAAGGCGTGCTGGCGGCAGCGGCTTTGCGCTGTATCGGTGGCCAGATGCAGGGACGTTTGCTGTTTCGTAATGACGACGAGATTGCGCGTGCCCGCAAATGGGGCATCAAAGACCTCAACCGCAAATATGAAATTCTCGACCTGGCGCGCGGCAACGTCATGTTCGCCGCCACCGGCGTCACCACCGGCCCATTCCTGAAGGGTGTGCGCCGCTTCCATAGCGGCGCGGTGACGCATTCGATGGTGATGCGTTCCAAGTCCAATACCGTGCGGTATATCGAAGCGCACCACACCTTCGAGCACGACGACGGCAAATAGCGGCGGTGAGCGCGGCTTCGCCAGAAACATCCTTCCTCGGTGTCGCCAGATCAGCACTGGGCCGGCGTTGGGAATTACGCGCGACCAATGATGCTCATGTC
>CAITZE010000229.1 GCA_903896775.1 uncultured bacterium | reverse complement strand
GGGATTGGCATCGCGGCCTCACTTTATTCTATTTACATTATAAGCAGGCTCATTAAATTTTCCATTGCAAACAGGCTCCAAATGGAGCGACCCGGCCATGCGCGACATGCGTATCCCGCGATGCGGGATACGGAGCCGGGCTGCAAAGTCGCTGCTTCCGCGCAATCCGCGCGCAAAACTCAAAGAAGGGAAACACCTTGGACAAGGCAATGCACGAGAAGGGTATGGCGGTACGCCGGGCGGTATTGGGCAACGCCTATGTCGATAACGCGACCAAGAACGCCGACGCGTTCAGCCAGCCGCTGCAGGATCTGCTTAATGAATATTGCTGGGGCGCGGTCTGGGGCCGCGAAGGTCTTTCACGCCGCACGCGCAGCATGCTCAACCTCGCGATGATCGCTGTTTTGAATCGTCCGCACGAACTCAAGGCGCATGTACGCGGCGCATTGACCAACGGCCTGACCAAGGCAGAGATCAGTGAAATTCTTCTGCAGGTTGCGGTCTATGCCGGTATGCCGGCTGGCGTCGATGCGTTCCGCGTTGCGCGCGAGACCTTCGCGGAGATTGAGAAGAACGGCTAGATCAATCCGAGATCGCGCAGCGCTGTGATGTGGTGCTGCGCGGATTCATCGGAGAAGCAACAGAGGGCGACTTCGTTGAGCGTGCCCGCGTGGACCGATAACTCAGATACCACGGTGCCAACTGCGATGCGGGCGGCGTGATCATGCGGGAAACGATAAACGCCGGTTGAGATCGCCGGGAAAGCGATGGACGAAAGCTGGTTCTCGCGGGCGAGATCGAGTGCATTGGCGTAACAGGCGGCCAGGAGATCGTCTTCGCCGTGCGTTCCGCCGTTCCATACCGGGCCGACGGCGTGAATGACGAATGGTGCCGGCAGATGATAGCCGCGCGTGATTTTGACCTCGCCGGCGCTGCAGCCGCCAAGTGTTGCGCATTCTGCCAGCAATTCCGGTCCCGCTGCCCGATGAATGGCGCCGTCCACGCCGCCGCCGCCCAATAGCGAGGAGTTGGCGGCATTGACGATGGCGTCGTGTGCAAGCGTGGTGATGTCGGCGACGATGACGGTCAGCGTAACGGTGCCGAGATCGATCAATGCGATAGGGGCGGATGAAGAAGTCATCCGCCGGATTAAACGGTGCGATGCCGGATGTGGCAAGGGCGGTAGCCTACGCCGCTGCGATACCGTTCTTTGCGGATGCCGAAGCGGGTTTGCCGAAACCCAATTCTGATTTGGGGACGGGCTTGCTGAACAGATAGCCCTGCATCTGCCCGCAGCCGGCGGCACGCAGCAACATCGCCTGCGCTTCAGTTTCGACGCCTTCTGCGGTCGTTTCCATGTCGAGGCTGCGCGCAAGGCCTGTCACCGCGCTGACGATGGCGGCGCAGTCGCTGCGGGTCGTGAGGTTTGCCACGAACGAGCGGTCAATCTTGATCTTCTCGAACGGGAAGCTCTGCAGATAACTCAGTGACGAATAACCGGTGCCGAAATCG
>CAITZE010000228.1 GCA_903896775.1 uncultured bacterium | reverse complement strand
TTGAAGCGCCTTAGCCGGTATCTGGCGCGTTAGCGCGGCGAAATCTCACTAGCGTCGGCAAGTTCCGAAAGCGCCGCGAGGAAAGCCTCACGCCGCGCAGGCGCCAAACGTTCAAGTCGCTCACCGACAATGCCACAGGTCGTGCGGTGCGCTTCTCGGGCAACGCGCTCGCCTTCCTTGGTCAAAGTCAGTTTGATACGGCGGGAGTCGTCCGTATCCAAACTGCGTTCAAGCAAGCCGCGTTCGACGATCTGGTCGAGATGACGTGTGATGACGCTGTTGGGCAAATGGAGGGCTTTGGAGATCGCACCCGGATGCACCGCACCCATCTCAATATGCTTGATAATAAAGTAGACGCGGAAATCGATGCCGTATTGCTCAGCAAGGATCGGCTCCAGCTGACGCATAAAGTCCTGCTGGAGATGCCGCAAACTTCGCAGATAGAACGCAGCCTGTTCGGCGAGTTTTTCGCGTTCGGGGGAAGGCGCCTTGGTCATTCCATCCTCTGAATATTTCACAATTTGAAATATTCCAGGTACCTAGCGGACGCAATACCCTTTTGGGAACGGCTTGACTCGTCAAGGGATTTGCCCGACCACGCGGGGTATGAATATCGCCGCATCCCAGGCCTTGGTTAAAACGCTTAAGACGCCGGCCGAGCTGGCGGCAGCAGGCATGGTCACGGCCAGCGATGTTCCTGATTTAGAAGCAGTTTCAGCCCGTTATGCCACCGCCATCCCCCCGGCCCTCGCGCGCTTGATTGCGGAATATGGCGACCCTATTGCACGGCAGTTCGTGCCAAGCATTCAAGAGTTGAACGCTTCGCCAGAAGAGCGCGCCGATCCCGTTGGCGACCACACCCATTCCCCGCTCAAGGGCATCGTTCACCGTTATCCCGACCGTGTTTTGCTAATGCCCACCCTCGCCTGCGCGGTCTATTGCCGCTTCTGTTTCCGGCGCGAGACGGTCGGCGACGGCACGCTGAGCACCGATGAAATGACGGCAGCACTCGACTATATCCGCGCAACACCCAGCATCTGGGAAGTCCTGCTGACGGGCGGCGATCCGCTGGTGCTTTCGCCGCGCAGGATTGGCGAGATTGTCGCAGCCCTCGATGACATCCCGCATGTGAAAGTCATCCGCATTCATAGCCGCGTGCCGGTCGCGGCCCCCGAGCGGATCAATGATGAGTTGGTCGCGGCCCTGAAGCTGACGCGCAAAGCGGTGTATGTCGGCGCTCACTGCAATCACGCCGCCGAGCTAACCGCCGGTGCTGTCGCTGCCTGCGCGCGATTGGCCGATGCCGGAATTCCTTTGCTCGCCCAAACCGTGCTTTTGAAGGGCGTTAACGACACTTCCGAAGATCTCGAGAACTTATTCCGCGCGCTGGTGGCGGCCCGTATCAAACCCTACTACCTGCACCAGCTTGATTACGCGCCCGGCACAAGCCATTTCCGAGTGCCTCTGGAACGTGGCCAAGCCTTGATCCAGGGTCTGCGCGGAAAAGTCTCGGGCCTCGCGCTGCCCACCTACATTCTCGATATTCCCGGCGGCGCCGGCAAAGTTCCGGTCGACAGCAGCTACTTCTCTCCGGAGGGTGACGGCACTTATATAGTGCGGGAACCGATCACACGGGATTCGGCGGGCGGCCAGCATTCCTATCCCCCCAAGCACACTTCAGCGTAAATCCGCCCGCCTTTGTTGCAAGGAGCGGAGAAAAACATTTCCAGGCCTTGTGACGCGCAGCCCAAGATGGTGAGATAAGGGCTGAACACTTGAGTGGGAGAACACGGCATGGCCGCGAAACATCATCAAATTCTCATCGTCGGCGGCGGCGCTGCCGGCATTACGGTGGCGGCCCGGCTGCACAGAGCCGAACATGAGATTCCGCTCGATATCGCGATCATCGATCCGGCGGATGCACATTATTATCAAGCCGCTTTTACTTTGGTCGGCGGCGGCGCTTACAAACTTGAAGACACCCGGCGCAACGAAGAGGATTTGATTCCCGACGACGTCACCTGGATCAAGGACGCCGTCACGAGCTTCCAGCCCGACAGCAATTCACTCACCCTCGCCGACGGTACAACGGTCTCCTACGACTACCTAGTGGTATGCCCGGGCCTGCAGATCAATTGGGGCGGCATCAAGGGCTTGAAGGAATATGTCGGCCGCTATGGTGTCTGCAGCAACTATTCGCCCAATACCGTTGAATACACCTTCGAGCTTCTCAAAAACTTGAAGCCCGGCGCGAAGGCTCTGTTCACGCAAGCACCCATGCCGATCAAGTGCCCCGGCGCGCCGCAGAAAATTGCTTATCTCGCGGCGGACTATCTAGCCAAAAGCGGCATTCGTGAGCATTGCGAAGTGCGCTTCCTGACGGCAACCCCTGCGATCTTCGGCGTTCCATTTTATGCCAAGGAGTTGGTGAAGGTGGCCGAGCATCACAAAATTCCTGTGAGCTATAACCACAACCTCGTCGAAATCGACGGACGCAAAAGAAAGGCGATCTTTGCTGTGACCGCCGGCGAACAGCAGGGTCAAACCGTAACGCTTGATTACGACATGCTGCATGTGACGCCACCTCAAAGCGCGCCGGACTTTGTGAAGAACAGCCCGCTCGCCAATGCCACTGGCTTTGTCGATGTGCATGCCAACAGCTTGCAGCATCTCAAGTACAAGAACGTCTTCAGCCTGGGCGATGCGGCCGGCACAGCCAATTCCAAGACCGCAGCTGCTGTACGCAAACAAGCGCCTGTCGTCGTGCGTAATCTTCTGCATCTCCTCAAGGGCGGCGCGATCGAAGAAGCTTACGACGGTTATGGTGCCTGCCCGGTGACTACGGCTTACGGCAAAGTGTTGATGGCCGAGTTCATTTACGGCGGCAAGCCGACGCCGACGCTGCCGCTCGATCCGCGCAAAGAGCGCTATATCAACTGGTGGATCAAGACGACCGGCCTTCCCCTCCTTTATTGGGATTATATGCTGAAGGGCCGCGAATCTTTTCCGGCGCACGACACCTCGTACGTTGATCCGGCGGCGTAGAGCGCGCGCTTGAACGCTCTCTTACGAAAGCTCGGCGTTTCGCTACCCATTATCCAAGCGCCCATGGCCGGCACATCCACGGCGGCATTGGCCGCAGCGGTGTCGAACGCTGGCGGCCTGGGGTCCATCGGGGTTGGCGCCGTCACTGCCGAGAAAGCGCGCGGCATGATCGCCGGCGTCCGTGCGGGCACCAACCATCCATTCAATGTGAATGTATTTTGCCACCGACCTCCTGTCGCCGACCCCGCGCGCGAAGAAGGTTGGATCGCAAAACTCGCGCCCGCGTTCAAACGCTTTGATGCAGAGCCGCCGCGAGAATTGCGTGAGATTTACAAAAGCTTCGTCACTGACGATGCAATGTTCGAGATGTTCATGCTCGAACGGCCGGCGGTAGTGAGTTTTCATTTTGGTCTGCCGTCGCCGGCGAAGATTGCTGCCTTGCGGTCAGTCGGCATTACGCTGCTCGCTTCTGCGACAAATCTGGAAGAAGCTAAAATCGTGGCGGCGACGGGCATCGATGCCGTTGTGGCGCAAGGCTATGAAGCCGGCGGACATCGCGGCGTATTCGATCCCACGGCGCGCGATGAGCGCCTTGGGACAATGGCTCTCACGCGTCTCCTCGTCCGTCATCTGAAAATTCCCGTGATCGCTGCGGGCGGCATCATGGACGGCGCGGGCATCGCTGCCTGCCTTACGCTTGGCGCCAGCGCCGCACAGCTCGGCACAGCTTTTATTGCCTGCCCTGAGACCGATGCCGACAATGGTTATCGTGCCGCGCTGCTGGACCGCGCCAATGTGCGCACGGTCATAACGACGGCGATTTCGGGCCGGCCGGCGCGCTGCATTGCTAACAAGTTCACCGAGATCGGCGAAGACATTCCGGTTGAAGATATCGCGCCTTATCCAATGGCCTACGATGCCGGCAAAGCCCTCAATGCCGCGGCTAAAGCTAAAGGCGAAACCGGTTACGGCGCACAATGGGCAGGCCAAGCCGTGGCCTTGGCGCGCGTTATGCCGGCAGCCGATCTTGTTGCTGAACTGCAGCGCGAGATGGAACAGGCTTTCGCGGCGCAGAGGCAGCCAAATTAAGGCGCGGAATCGTCTTTTATCCGCACATTTAATTTTTCATTTAATTATTCACGAGCTTCAAACTCGTTAAAGTGCTGCCGCTGATACAGCGAGGGAAAACCGCTCATGAAATGGGGTCAGGCTTATGTAGGAGCGATGCTTAGCATCTTGCTCTCGGCCTGTGCGAGCGGTCCGACGTATAAAATCTCCGACGCCAGCGAGGCCCGCGCCGTCTCAAACCAAGGCATGGATCTGTTCGTGGCGGGCGATACTGCCGGCGCAATCAAAGCCTTCAGCGCGGTGATTGCTTATGGGTCCATCGACGCCGACGATTACGCACGCCGCGCAGCCGTTTACGGCACACAGAAGAATTACGACAAGGCTTTAGCCGATGCCAATCAGGCAATCATTTTGGATCCGAAAGGCTGGCGGCGATATCTGGAACGCGCCGTGCTTTATCAGCGGATTGGCCGTTATAACGACGCCATCGACGATCTCGATAACGCGGCAATCTTAAAGCCGGAAGAAGTTGAGGTCTTGCGCCGCCGCGCTTACTTAAAAGTCGTTGCTGCCCGCTTCGATGAAGCCGTCGCCGACTACGAAAACCTCACGCGCGTTATGCCGCGCAGCGATACAGGTGCAGTCGGACGTGGCGCTGCTTTATATCTCGCCGGGCGCTGGCCCGAAGCCGCCGCGCAATTCAGTGCAATGCTTGAGGTGAAGCACGATGACGGCCTCGCGGCTTTATGGCTGGCCAAGTCGCGATTGCGCGGCAAACAATTTCTGTCGTGGGAAGAGCTGGAACAGCACGCCGGCCCTGAACCGGAGTGGCGCATGACGCGCGCACTGCTGACGGCGCAAACCGACACCGACGCCGCAAAACTACTCGGTGATGTCGGCGCCTGCGAACAAGCCATGTTCATGGGGTTATGGCGGCTGACGCACGGCAAAGAAGAGCGCGCGGCGCTGGACTTTGCAGCCGGTGAGAAAGCGTGCCCGCTAGATAGTATTGAGCGAAGTGAAGCACATGTTGAATTGAGCCTGCTAAAAACGCTGAGCCGATAGTACTTTATAGCTACTTAGGGTTTCTCCTCGCGCGATGGCAACAGGCCGTGCTTCCGTAAAATATTGCGAAATTGGTGATAACCCATCCCAAGACGCTTTGCGGCGACACGCTGGTTGTGACGCGCTTCGTTCAAGGCTCGGGTCAAAAGATCGCGCTCAAAACTCGCAACGGCGGATTTGAAATCAGACGGTAACGCTATAGCGTTAAAGGCTGACGGCTGAGTTTCACCGGCGGATAACGGCGGCGAACTTGTCGCAACGACGTTTGCTTTTGCCGCCGGGCGAAAGGGCGACGCAAAGGGATCGAACACAATGTTATCGACGGGCGATGCAGGGTTAGCACTGTAAGCCACGGCGCGTTCGACGACATTTTTCAATTCACGCACATTGCCGGGCCACGCGTAAGCTTCCAATGCCGCCCTCGCCGCCGCTGAGAAACCTGGAAAAGCGGCCCAGCCCAGATCCTTCGCCATGGCACGCGCGAAATGGTCCGAAAGCAAACCGATATCGCCAGCGCGCGCGCGTAACGGCGGAAGCGTCAGAACGTCGAAGGCCAAACGATCGAGCAAATCCTCACGGAATTTTCCAGCCGCCGCAGCAGCCGGCAGGTCGATGTTGGTGGCAGCTACGATGCG